>NZ_CP071637.1 GCF_017357385.1 Rhizobium sp. NZLR1
TCGGACTAAGGACGAACTGCACGCGCTCGCCGCCCGTCAGTGTCGCCGACAACAACGGATTCTCAGCGTTGACGGTCTGCTTGGTAAAAGACGCCGCGCGAGACGCCATGTGGCGGATTGCGTCCTGGTCCAGGCCGTCGACCTGTTGGCTGACCATGCTGAGCTGGCCGATCTTCTCTAGCCAGATCTCGTTGCTGCGCTGGCAGGAAATCTCGACGACGGCAGGATCGTCGAGAAAGGCCCGGATGGGTTCCAGCGCCTCGGCCAGAAAATGCCGTTCGGCGGAGATTGCAGGGCGGGCGTTCATTTGCCGTATCTCTGCTTGCGCAAGCTGTCGAACCGCTCCCGAACCGGCTCAGGATAAAGGTCTGCGAAGTCGAGGTCGCGTGTGACGAAGACGTTGATGTCGGAGCCCTGCGGGATGTGGATGGTCGGCCGGATGTTGCGGCTATCCTGGAAGGCTTCCGTGCCAAGCTGTTGAATGCCGGAAGCGATGGTCTCGGCGGCGATTTGCCGGGCGCGATCCTGTGACGTGTCGCCATTGTCCTGCGGGATGCTGGTGACGCTGCCGCTGTCGTTGATGATGGTGATACTCCGGTCAGGCTTTTCGCCAAGCTGGGCGATGTATTGCGTGGCGCCGCCGAGCAGCGTCATCAGAGCCGGCGGTCCGAACCGTTCCCAATATTTCCGGTCGACGATACCCGTCATGCCCGAGCGGCCAAGCCGGTCTGTACCGTAGGAGCCAAGCTGCACCGAGACACCGTCACCGCGGATCATGCGGGTCCAGACGATCAGGATACGCTCCTGTCCCCGCTCGACCCCGGACTTATAGTCGCCGATCAGCGAGGAACCGGCCGGGATAAGGATTCGACGACCGTCAAAGGAATAGACGTCTTCGCGGACGATCCCTTTGACCATGCCGGCCAGGTCGGAATTGATCGCTGTCTCCAGCGTTCCCCGGATCATTGTGCCCTGGGGTATCCAGGCGTCGGTGCGCCGGTTTTGGGAGGCGACAGAGACTTCCACGCCCTGCCCGCCCATCGCCTTCAAGAACGCGCGGTCGCTGTCGGTTGCATTGCCATCCGTCGCCGCGCTCGGCTGCGCCCCCGATCCAACCCCTGACCCAAACGGTCCGGCGCTCGTGCCGTCGGCGGGCGCTTGGGCCGCACCGGTCGTCCTATTCGATTGGTCAAAGACCATGGCCGAAGAACGTACGCGCTCCAGAAGCTTTGCCTCCCGCGCGAGCTCGATGCAGCGCGGGTTGTCAGGGTTCTTGCCTCGCGTGCAATCGACTTCCGCCGGGGGTGCTACAGGAGCAGCGGCGGGAACGACAGGTGCGGGCGGTGGCGGAGGTGGCGGTGGGGGAGCCTCTGGGACTTCAACCGTTGGCAACGGCGGAGGCACTGGCGTCCTGAAGCCTTCACTGCGCGGCACCTGCGCGGGACGAAACTCTTCGCGCGGTGACGTGTCGACCGACGGCTCCCTGTCTCCGCCCGCCAGGAGGAAATACAGGACCACGCCCACGCCCGCGATTGCCGCAACGACCGCGATCGGCCGCATCATGCCGATGCCAGAACGTCGGACCTGTCCGCCGATGGCGGTATCGTTGTCGATCGAGTGGTAGCTGGGATCTGACATGGCGCACCTCCTATCGTGGTTGGGGTTGCTGGTTGGCGGCTCCGGCTCCAATCCGCTTGGGAGCGACGGCGCCTTCGATGGGCGCCGGGGTGTCGGCGGGAGAAGTCCGGAGATTGAACAGGCAGGTCTCCTCCTCGGTCCCGTAACGCAGGGACCACTGCCGCGAGACCTTGTCGATGACGATGTAATCGGCCTCCCGACGATAGTTCACGAGGCTCTCGCGCCGCTTGGGGTCGACGATGAAGATCGCCGGGATGTCGCCGGTGAACTTCATGAAGGTCTTCACCCCATCGTCGAAGACCCATAGGGGCTTGGCGGCATCGTTGCCCTTGAAGCCATAGTCGTAATTGACCTTGTCGCGACGAATGTTCTTGATATTCGGATTACGCTCGGCATCCTGAGCCTGTTTCCAGAGCTCGGCAGTTCCTTTCAAACCGGCATCTTCCGGATAGGTGAATGTCAGCTTGAAGGTCTGGTTCTGCATCGCCTTGCTGTCGTTGACGCGCAGATCGAAGGAATAGGTTCGCTTCGTGGTCACAACCGACAAATTGGTCGCCGCGTCCTTCTCCATCGGCTTCAATGTCAACGAACGCCTGTCTGCCGAGGTGAGGATCTGCCAGGAGACGGTGTCGCCCGCGACGACCTGTGTGATCTCCTCGTCAGTACCGAAGAGGATGGTCGTGACCAGCCCATAGGTGCCGGTGACGAGAAATACCTGCTCGGCAGAATACGGAAGTGACCGGACGCGCGGGTCAGGCCGGCCCGGCCGTGCCAGGAGCTCGCCGTGAGCGACTGCCGGGCTCAGCAGCAGAACGAGGGAAAATGCGGCGGCGCATCTCTTCATGGAGCAAGCCCCGAAGGAATTGTCTCTGGGACCTTCACGTATTCGGTAACGACAAAGCCGAGCGGATTGTAAAGCCGAACCCGGTTGCTGGCTGGCAGATTGATCTGGCGAAAGCGTACCGTTGCAGACCACCGATTGACGACGTCACCGCCACGTTGGCGCTCCCGTGTCTCGAACCGGACGGCCATGGTCGAGGCATTGAGCGGATTGACCGAGAGGATCTCCGGACGGATGTCACCGGTCGCGCCCATGGTTTTCACAGGCCCTCGTGGGTTGGACGGGTTCACCCATTCCTCGTAGTCCTTGAAAGCTTCCGAGTTCGGCTCCGACCAAAGCGCGATCATGTCGAAATTGTCCGACAGATAACGCGGATCGTAGGTCTCCCGCCGTATGACGTAATTGCCGACGAAGGAGGCCCGAACGGCCTGCATTTCCGAGACGTTTGACCGATCCTTGTCGAGCGACGTCACGGTTTCCATGTATCCCGTGTTCTTGTCGACGATGAGAGGAACGACTTCGGTGCGGACAAGGGGGAAAAGCTGGGCCACCGAAAAAGAAAGCACGCCGGCGACGACCCAGCCGGCAATGGCGAAGGCCAAGAGGATGAGACCAATCAGGGTCCTGAGCGAACGGTTCTTTTCTCCCCAAGACAAATGCTGATCGTAGATATCCTGCGGACCAGGGACATGATCGGCCGGGGCGGCCCTCAATTGCTTTTTGAACAATGCCAAGTTTCAAACCTCGAATTCGTGGGCGTCAAAATCGTGGAAACATCTCTGTCGCCTGATCGTCATTCGCCGTTGCGGCGCCGATTGGTCAGCATGCGGCCGAGTGCGCCGGCACCTGCCATGCCGCCGCGGCCGGCGAGCGCGGCCGCTGTCACCGCGCCTCTGGGGCCTGCCAACATGCCAAGAGCAACCGCTGCGGCTTGCCCGGCTCTCGAATTGCTGGTCGACAGTCCCCTTCGTGCCGATCCATATGCCGCGTCGACGCCACCCCCGCCCGGCACCCCGGATATGGCAGCGCCGTAAGCGAAGGTGCGGGCAAAATCAGGGACCTGAAAAATGAAGTAGGAGATCAGTGCCAGGTACAGAACCATGGCCAGCACGATCGCGAGAGCGTTCTCCTTGGTCGCCATATCCCCGTTGATGGTGTCCATCATGCCGATCAGAAACCCGAAAGACAGCCCGGCCATGATGTACGTGAAGAGAAGCATGAACATGCCGTAGGCGACGCCCCTTACCCAGGCGTCGAAGACGAACCGCGTGATACCGAAGAAATAGCAAAGGATGGCGATCGGCCCGATCGCCAGCATGACCGCGGTAATCATCTTGGCAAACAGCGTCACGCCGGTGAGGATCAAGAGCATCGGTAGCAGTCCGAAGACCAGCACGATGAAGACGACGACAGCGCCGGTGACATTCGGCAGCCAGCCGGACTCGTAGGAATTGAAGAGCTGCATGGCAAAGTCGTAGACTTTGCGCGCCATCGACGCGACCTGGCTGGCGAGATCCGATCCCGCCGATTGCCCACCCATCGCCGAGGAAATCGCCGAGCCGAGATCCTGTGGCGTCGACAGCACGAACTGGCCGACATTGTCGTAGAATGTGGCCCAGGACATGATCAGAGCGTATGCGAGCGCGAGCTTGAATGCCGTGACGGCCATATCCTGTAACGACACGCTGGAAAAACCGAGCGCGCCCCAGAGAAAATACAGGATGAGGAAGATCGCCAGGATCCCGGAGACGAGATTGCCGTTTTCGGCAAACAGACCCCAGGCTCGTTCCAGCGACGCTTCGTTGATCTTGTCGAAGTAACGCAAGGCATCGCCATAGAAATTGATCGCGTAGCTGACCGGATCCATGTCGCATCCTGTGAGTGGCTTCTAGAATTGATTGACGGGCCGCATCGGACCGCAATCGTTCACGACGGCTGCCGCCAGTGCCTGTTCAGCGGGTCCAGGCTTCTGCTCCTTATCAAAGCCAAGTGCCGGCACCGGGTTCTCGTCGACGGAGCACTTCGCCAGCTGTTCCTGTTTGCCGGCGCAGCCGGAAAGCGCCACGCAGCCGAGGACAATGACGAGGGTCAACCTCACTGTGACTGCTCCTCGAACGCCTTCAATTGATCCCGTACGGAGACACCTTGCTGACCGGCACCGTCATCACGCATGACGCTGTCGGGGAGCGTCGCGAAGGTCTTGAGGTTCTGAGACGACGTCGCGAGCGCGGCCTTGTATTGTTGGTTCAACAGCATGACCTGATTGTTGAGCGAGCCGACGGCCTCGTTGGCGGTCTGGTTGCCCTGCAGCACCATCTGGGTATTCTGCTCCAGCGCTCCCTTCAGATCCTGCGCGGTGCCGATCTGCTGTGTCGCCTGCATGAAGGAATTCTGTCTATCCTTGGTGGCGCTGTTCATCGCGTCGGTGAGCGCCGTCATGGTCGTCAGGGCGTTTATGCCTTGCGAGTAAGCCTGGTTGGCACCGGAGAGCTCGCCCCCCTTGACCGTGTCGGCGATCATCTTCACAAGATTCAAGCCGTTGATCAGCTTGGCGGCCGTATTCTGGAACTGGCCGCCGATACCGCCAAAAACAGCTTGGTTGCCGGACAAGATGCTGTTGAAATCCGGCGCCTGCCCCATGCTGAAACCGTTGCCAGTCGCAAGCTTGGCAAATTGGCTGGCATCCTGGGTGCGATCGCCGGTGATCGCCTGCAGCGTCTTCGTCGTATTGTCCTTGACGACTGACGTGTCCTGCTGGATCTGCGACGATAGCCGCTTGATCTCCTCGCTCAGAGATATGTTCTCCGAGTCCTTGACCGGCACCTGCGCGTAAGCGGGCGAGGCGGCGATGATACCAAGAGCCGCCGCGATAATGAATGTCTTCATGTGCCTAACCTCTCTTGCTCGTTCAGTTTGCTGTCGGCCTGGCGTCGACAACCGTCACCAGACCCAGTGCCGGATCCTGCATCACCGAGAAGGTGGCGACATCGCCGTTGGCGCGTGCCTGTTCCTGCAGGTCCTCAAGCCAGCGCTGGATCTGCTCGGTCGTAGCCGTCGGCGGCACGGCAAAGCAGCGGGTGCTGCCGGTATCGGCGATCGTCGTCGGGCACTGGATCTGCGCCATGACAAGCGAACCGTCGTGATCCCTCGCATTGCCGCCGCCAGCGCCCCGCAGGTTCGCCGACGACGATTGCAGGCCGGCCTGAAGACGCTGCAGATATTGCTGGTTCGCTTCCGTCGACTTCTCGACAAACGCGTTCCACACGTTTCCGCGCTCGATCCGTGCCGCTGTGTTGCGATCGACGGCCTTCTTCAACTGCTCGCCGCAACCCCCGCTATCGCTGACGGTTTCCGGCTCGGCTTCGGTGCCAGATGGAGGAGTGTGGTCGCCATTCTGCGCCGTGTTGCGGCTGTAATGGGCCGAAACCTTTTTGACGTAATCCTGCGTCTCGGGGATGTTGGGGATCTGTCCATTCTGCAGGGACTGGCGATACGGCCCCGCATTATAGCCGGCGGCAATCAGGTCGTAGCGGTTGCCGAACATCCCTTGGAGTTGCTTGATATATTTGACGCCGCCGCGAATGTTGTCGCGCGTGTCATAGGGATTGACGCCGAGACCTGCCGCGGTTCCCGGCATCAGCTGCATGACGCCGGTCGCGCCAACGGCGGAACGCGCGGATTGCCGGAAGCGCGATTCCTGTTCGGCAATAGCCATGGCAAAGTTTGGATCGACGCCCTGGCGCAGCGCCTCGTCTTCGACCATGCGAGCGACCTCCTCTTGGCTCGGGGTCCGCTTCGATGGTGCGGCGGACGCTGTGTTTCCTGCCATGCCTTCCGCCGAACAATCGGCCGGTGCGCCGGAGCCTTGGCCGGGTGCTACGCTGTCGGTCGTTCCGCCCGTGGCGCCCTTTACCCCTTGAGTGTCCGCCTCATAGCTCTTGTACCAGTTCAACGTCTCCTGCTGGATCTTCAGACGAGCGTTGTCTATGACGGGCACCTGTGCGTAGGCGGTCGGGGTTGTCACAGCGGCGAGCACCAGGAGGCTGACGGTCGCCAGCTCAGAAAGCCTTGCGGTCTTCATCGGACGCGCCTCCCTCCCAGTTGCAGAACTTCGAAAGCCAGCCTTTTGGATCGTCGCCGTATTCGTCGAGCAGCAGCCCGACTTCGCGCACGGTCTCTTCCCTCCCCGAAAACACCTTGATGAATTCCGGCATGTGGGACATGTCGACGCGCGCGATGACGCTGCTCTTGGCTTGCTTGATCAGCATGAAGCGCGAACTTGGGTCGCCATTCTTGACCCAGTCAAATTCGGCCCTGGAGAGCCGGAAATGATCCATATAGGAGTTCTCGTCGGCCTTCGGATTGGCGAAAAAAATGTTGGTTGACGTCTGCTCGATGATCGTCCGGCTGACGCTCGATTGAACCACGTCGTCGGCGGACTGCGTGCCAAAGATCACAAGACCGTTCCGTTTGCGGATCGTCTTGAAATAGTCTTTCATCGTGCGCTTGAATTCGTCGTCATCGAGCAGCTTCCAGGCTTCGTCCATCAGGTTGATGATCGGCGCCTTGCCGTCATAGATCGCGTCGAGCCGATGAAACATGTACAGAAGTGCTGCGGTGCGCACCGTCGGATCGTCAAGGATCGACGTCATGTCGAAGCCGATCATCGGCCTGGAAATGTCGAGATTGTCGTCGGCATTGTCGAACAGCCACGCATAGGGGCCATGACCGACCCATTTATCGAGCCTCGCGATCAGGCTCCCCTCGGTTCTCTCGCTGCCGGCGAGAAGAGCGCGTAGCGACGACAGACGGCGATAGGACCTGTCCTTCGTCTTCAGGACCGACTTGATGGCGTTGCGAATAATCGCCTCTTCCTGCGGCGTCAGGTTCTCGCCTTCCTTCGAGGGCTTCAACATGAAGCTTAGAAGGCCGTAGAGGAAAACCCGGTTCTCTTCGGTGTCATCGAGAAGGAGCGGATTCCAGCCGGACGGTTCTCCGGGCTCCAGCGCCATGTAGGTGCCGCCTGCCGCGCGCACCATGATGTCGAGGCCACGGTCCTTGTCGAAGACGATCGTCTTCAGGCGCGGGCTGACCCTGTAGGCTTGCAGGATCAGAAAAGCCATGATCACGGTCTTGCCCGATCCGGTCGGGCCGAAGACGGTGGTGTGCCCGACATCACCCTGATGGAAATTGAAGAAGAAGGGTGTGCCAGACGTCGTCTCGAAAATGGTGATCGCCGGCCCCCAATGGTTGCCGTCCGGCTTGCCATAGGGATAGGCGTGGAAGCTGCTTAAACCTGCGCAATTTAGGGTCGAGATCAAAGCTCGGCGGGCAATGTAGGCTTGGTTGCCGGGAAGCTGCGCCCAATAGGCCGGCTCGGCATTCAGGTCTTCGCGAACGTAAGAGGCGCCGAGCGCTCCCAATTCATTGCCGATGAGGGCCACCGCGTCGTCCAGCTGGGCCGTCGACTTGGCGACGGGCATGACGGTGAGATGGTGCTCCGTGAAGGCGACGCGCTTGCGAGCCAGTTCGTCACGGGCAATGTCGAGATTGGCCTGGACGCTAGAACCACCCTCGTCGGCTTTCGACATCTGCCGGTCGAGCCTCTCGATCCGGCTGCGCGCCGCCATGTCGTCGATGAATGACATCGACTGGGTCAGCACGATCTCGAATGGCAGCTTGAGAACATAGTCGAGCATGCCGGCCCCGGTTTCGGGCGGGTACTCCTTCAGCGATACCATCGCGGCATATCGATCATCGTCCTGCGTATCGCCCTGCAAATGGATGACCCGGTTGCCGATCGACGTTCGACGTGCGGGAAGCATTTGGTCGATCGGGATATTGCCAAGCCGGATTGGCCGGACGCGCCCACCGTTCAGGAGCGTGTAGAAGAATTCGCACTGTTCCGAGAACCAGATCTTCCGCACGCCCTCCTCGACCACCATGTCTTCGGAGATGTCGCGATAGATCTTCCTTCCGTCCCCAAGATCGGCTTCGACACGTTGGATATCGCGCAGAACCTTGGGGCCATAGACAGCAAGGGACTTCTCAAGCGCGCGTGTCGCCTCGACCAATTTGTCGCGCATCGCCCGAAACTGCTCCCTGCGTACAACATTACCGCCGACGCCCATGATCCGGGACAGCGCCGATCCCTTCTTGAACAACGGCCGTACAACCAGAGACACGTAGGCGTCGTTGACGAACATTTCGTTCTTGGAGATGCTCGATTGATAGACGTCGTCGAGGCGCCGCATGAAGGGGTCGGAGAAGCCGGACGGCAGCGATGGCGCCACCTTGCGCCTGATGACATGGGTGTAGAGCGCGAAATTGCCGATGGAGGAAATCGCCCGAAACGCCGAGTTGCGTTGGCGCTGCAGCATGTTGATCGTCTCGATGTCAGCGGTCTCAAACGAGAAGCCGGTCAACTTAATGGTCGAGACCAAGCAATCGTTCTTAAGCCGGATTATGCCGTTTTCGATCGGCACGTAGAAAGGAACGTGGGTCGAGATACTGCGGTCGGCAAATATCTCCCACCCCTTCGACAAGGTTCCTTTCAGCGATCTTGCCATCGTGCTCATCGGTCAAGCTCCGTAGGTTCGGATGCCGCCGCCGAGCCGACGGCCGAGCGGATTGATGCCGCACAGGCTGAGCCTCCCGACGATGTCGAAGAACCAGAGGTCGAGCTTGACTGTGAGCACATAGAGGATGGTGTGCAGGATGACGAAGCAGACCGGAAACCAGAGGATCGAGCCCAAGATCATGAACACCATCAGCGAGACAAAGCATTCCGCTAGAAAATAGGTGTAGGGTATGCCCATCACGGTCGGCGGCCGCGTGAGCGCGAGAATGACGGAATGGCACTCGATATAGTCGTCGCCACCGTCAGCAGTGCTTAGAGACCCGACCATGATCAGGATCCGCCGCCGGCCAGGAAATCAACGAGTTCGGCGGCGGCAAACATGCCGGCAAGGCTTCCGCCCACGCGAAGCAGCGCTCCCCAGGACCAGTATCCGAAGGCTGCCGCCAGAAACATTCCGATAAAGGCGATCGCCCCGACCGAGCGGCCGAAGGGTCCGGTAAAGAATTGTACCAGCCGGTCGGCGGCGTTCTGCAACGCATCCAGATTTTGCGCAGCGGCTGGCTCAAATTGACTGATGAGGAGGATCAGGCTGGCGGTGAGGATGATGGCGGCATTGCCGATCCACTTCTGTCTCATCAGCGAGTACCAGACCGCGCGCCCGTAGACGACGAGGACCTGGATTGCAAATTCGGAACGATTCATGGGTGCACCTCTTCCTTGACGATTTTTACTGGACCGCCGAATGGGATTTCAGCGGCCTCCTTTTGGCTGCGGCGTGCCGCCACGGGCGTGCCTGAAATGGAAAAGACAAGCATTGGGGATCTAGCCCGATCAGCGCGACCTGTAGGACGACCAGGGGCCGGGACGGACGGAGTTGCGTTGGTAGTGCTCGAAGCTGATGAAGGTGACGATGCGCCCGTGTAGTAGCCAACGACCCGCGTCACATAGTCGGCAGTCTCCTGAATCAGCGGCAAGGAATGACGCGCGTCGACGCGGGGTTCCCCGGCATTGTAGGCGGAGGCGATGAGAACCGGATTGCGATATTTATCGATGAGGAGGCGCAGGAAGCGGGTACCGGCACGGATATTCTGCTCAGGATCCGTAAGATCGGCAGCGCCGAAAGCCTTCCCAATCTTCGGCATGACCTGCATCAGGCCGATGGCGCCAGCGGCACTGACCAGTTCGGGATCGAAATCACCATTCTCGGCTCGCATGATCGACAGCACCCAGTTCGGATCGACGCCCTCTTCGACGGCGATCTTTATGGCGAGCGCGGTATACTCCTGGGGCATTTGGGAGATGAGGTCAGGTCGCGCTCCGGCCGTCGCGCTGCTCTTGCGAGGCTCGCCTGCCTGGTTGACGGCCGCGCTCACCGGCTGATCATCAGCGGAAAAAACGCTGATCGACGAATATACGCCTGTTTTGGCTCCGGCACCTCCGCTCGATGCCGTGCCTCGCGGGTCAACGCTGCTTTGCATCGTGTCGACGACATCTGTTCCAAGTGGAGATAGGCTGGCCGTCATCCTATCGGCAGTGTCGGGTTCACCGACCCGCTGAGAGAAATTGCTCCAATTGATTGCCGGCGACGAGGCTGCGCTCTCCGTGGTCGTCGCGGCCACGGCAGCCAAACTCGGCTGGGTTGCCGCGAAGCCTGATCTGAAATTGTCAACAGAGCGCAGCCGATCGCCCCGCTGAGGCGGTGGCGCGGCTACGATAAACTGACCGCCCTTCCCGGTACTGGCGGTGAAAGAGGTCAGGAGGAGAACGGATGTCAGTGCAGGCCAAAAAAAAACGTGTCGCGACCATTCGGTTTGCGGTCTCTGGAGGGGAGAAAGCGGGCTGCGATCCATGGCCAAACCAGTCCATAACTTATACTGCGGTATAATAGTTTGAACTGTATCCCGGCCTGAAAATCAACCGAAAAATTGCACTTGAGTATAATTCGTGGAGAGATTCACACTCTGCAATAAAAACTTCACATGCAACTTCAATCATTTAGCCGCGACCACGGGTCAGGCGTCCACCGGTATTCAAATTGTTCCCGATCGCCGAGAATTCGCGCGAGGCGAACCGCCGTGCCGCCCTTGATCAACACAGAGCCTGCATCAGCTCCTGATTGAGCCCCATAGATTCGGCACACGAAATTTGGCAACTCCCGCTGGACTCTCGGTTCGGGCCAGCACGACAATACCTGATATCGAACGTCGTCACGATCGGTCGCCAGCGCTAGCGCGAACTCTTGTACCGGGCCAAGGCGATGCCGCCCGAACTCCGTGCCATATTCCAGCTGGCACTCGACAATATTGCTTCGATAGTCTCGGCAGGCTGTGAGGCTCAGATATACAAATGGTGGTGCTGGCGACGGCCGCGCTGGTGGCGGTAATTGCGCGCATCCCGAAAGAACGAGCGGAATGGCGAGAAGTCGCGATAGTGCTCTAGAGATCTGCATGATCCGCCTCCTGATGTTCCTGCTGATACCCGGCATCGCCGAGCGCTTTGAGAAAAAGATCGCGGGCAAGCGCGCAGTATGGTGACGACGCCTGCGCGAGATGAAGCTGTGTCAGCACCAATCCAAGATCGGAGACGGTTGCCACCACACTGGCCAAATCGTCGTTGACGGCGTCGCGAAGCACCTCGCGTCCGTCATGCCCTCGGACAAGAGCGGCGTAATCGTTGCGCGCGATGCTATGCCACAATTCGAGTGTACCGGTATCGCCACCTGGGCTCTCCGTGTCGCAGACGAGCACAACCGCGTAGTCGGGATAAGGGAAGTCGGTTTCCTCGATCGATGTGCCGCCGTGAAACTCTGTCAGGACCGCGTTCGACGCGACGATCAGCAGCCGTTCGTTCACGAGCAGCCGCCTCTGCCCTAAACGGACGAAACCATTCATCACTGAAGACCGGATTGTGGACGGCGGGAGACCCTCGGCGCAATGCTCACAAATCGGCATCAAGCAATCGTTCCTGAAAGCGAACATGCTATGGAAGCGGTTGATGACGAACCGCTCGATATTTTGAGTTCGACCGCTCAGCGTTTCGACAAATGCAAACCCGTCCAGCGAAGCCGGGGGCTTCGTCAGGATATCGTGTTCGGCGGAGTCGGCGGGATCTCCGATCAAGCTCAACGGACCCACAACGATGCCGGCAGATCTCGTTTGCGCGCCGCAGCTCGGGCAGTCGACGCAAAGCGGGACCTTGTACCATTCCTTGGTCAGAAGAAATCGGCTGTGTGTCATCGAAACCGTGCGTTCATCAAACGGGGTATGGCAGCCGGAACGGCCGGGCAGAGGGCGAAAACTAGCGTCGCGTGAAATTATACTTCAGTGTAATTATTTGCAACCGGCAGAGCCCGAACCCTGCCGCTTTGCTCGAATCCGTCGTGCAGTAGAGTCGCTCTCATGACTCGTGAAAGGTGCGTTTGTTGGCGGGACGTGGATAGATTTCATCCCCGATGCCAATTGCCTAAAAAACCATCCGGCAGATCGGCGTTTCCCCTATTCGTTCATTCGCACAATCACCTATTCGCCGAGTCACGCATGCACTCAGTCGCCGAACCGCCCATTCACTCATCCGCCGACACGCTCATACGCTTGTTCGCTCATAGGCCGATTTACCCAGTTACCTAATTCGTCATTCGGTGGATCGGCGCGGCACCTATTCGCCAGCTTGCGCAAACACCTATTCGCCGATTCACACATGCGCTGATTCGCCGAGCGGCTTATTCGCTCAAAGACCGATGCGCTCAGACCCCTGTTCGCTGATCGGCAATCCGCCCATCCACCTAATTGCTCGATCGGCGGATCGGCATTTCGGCTATTCGCTCATTCGCGCATTCACCTATTCGCTGAAAATCTGTTGTTCCCGATCGCGTCCGGCGGTTGGCCGGCGCCTCTTCGCTGTGCTGTCTTGTCTCTGGATCGACGGGGAATTGGACGATGCCACCGTCGCCCGCTCGCGCTAGCGACAATCGCCCCTCGGGCGAAATAGGCTATTGGTATACCAATAGCCTATCCTGCCATCTCTAACCAATCGGCTTGGCCACCGTGCCCGAGGCGCCGATGCTGTTGCGAGTCGTTTGACAAAGCAACAGCGATCACAGGCTCGAGCCTGTGATCCGCGCCGGAGGAACAGCACGGTGGCCAAGCCGATTGGTTAGAGATGCTGAAGCGAGCCGTCGTCGTGAGCAGTCGAGAGAACCGGCACCGGAGGTGACGGGTATCGACGACATCCGAACGATGAGACGGCGAGCGCCCCGCAGGAGAGGACGAGCACCTGGAGCGGATGCCCGAAACATGAGGGCGTAGCGCAAGGTACTCGTCCTCTCCGTCTTGTTTGGGGAAGTCGCGGCAGCGTCCGCCCACCGGCCCGAAAGGCCGGGCGGGTCTCGACCCGCACCACAGGGAGAGGGGAGTTTGAGGGGAGAGGCGGCAAGTCTTTCTCCTCAAGACCGTGCGCAGTCTCGATGCCTGCAAGCGGTCAAGCCAAGGCAAAAGACGAAAGGGGAGAGGCGGCTCCGCCGCCTCTCACCCTGCAACCTCAATCGTAGACGACGCGCGCAACGCTGATGGCGATGCCTGTTTCCCGCGTAATATCGCGGATGATCGCAGCGAGGGGACCGAGTTCGCCGTCGCTGAGAGGGACCGTTGTCGGATAGCGGATCTCGATGCCGTTGCAGTCTGCCGACAGTGTGTTGTGCCACTCGCCGCCGTTGACCCGATATTCGTCGGTGTCATAATCGATCTCCAGCTCATCAAGCAGGACGATCGTCCGACGTGCGAGGATTTCCTCCTCACCCTGAAGCTGGCACGACAGCGTGCCCTCTGGATCGTCCGCAGTAAGCAGTTCACGCTGCAGATCCATAATGTGGCGTGTCGCGTGGATCGCTCCATCGAGGCCGGTGAGCAGCCGGTCGTGGACCGTCTTTGAGAATTCATCCTCGCAACCGATACGATTGGCGCTGACGAGAAGTCTGAAGCCGGCGAGCGCGGCATAGAACATGAGAAAGTTGAAATTAGACATAAGAAGCCTCCTTTTCGTTCTGACGAGAAGGAGCCCGCATTGGCGACCCAAGGGGTCAGGGATCGCGAAAGCGACCGCCAGCGGCGGCGAGCGGAGGAACCGATTTTTTCGTCGTGTCGCGTCAGCGGCGCGGCGGAAAAATTGGAGGGGCCGCGATGTCCTTGAGGCCGCCGGGGCGAATGCGACAATAGGAAGTCAGAGAGAGATAGACCACGGCGCCGGCAGGCGCCGTGACCGTTTGCCGAGCGCAGCCGGCCCTGCAGCCTTTCCGCTTCCCCTGACGCCCGACAATCACGCTACGGCGCGGAAACCGCGAGAGGGGCGTGACCCGAATGGGCGGAGACCGCCTACGGGCTCCGTGAGCGAAAGTGAATAGCACCGTCCGCCGCAAGCGGCTCGCCCCGGTCATGCACCAATCATCATCGCCGTGAATCAATCAACACCGGCCGATTCAAATATGTCGTTGGACGCAAAGACTTCCGTGTCCGATTCTGTGTTCCATGATCGCGCAGCCCTACCAGCTTTATGTCGAACGCACGGACGCAAGGAAGAACATGGCGCGCTACTATGCGATGTCGATCGAGCCCAACCTGTTCGGCGAAGCCTGTCTGATCCGCCGATGGGGCCGCCTCGGTGCCAGAGGCCAAAGACTGATCCATCATTTCGAGACGGAAGAGGAAGCGGTTGGACTCTTCCTCCGGCTCCTGCGGCAGAAGCGGAGGCGCGGCTACGGTCCGAGATCACGTTTGCCGCGAGAGGTGATTGCTTGATCGATGGCGGATGAAGGGACGGCCAAGCGATGCTTCGGGCGTGACGCGCCGGTCGACCCGGCGCGTCAGGCCAGGCGACATGGCAAAAGCCACCCTCAGAAGGGTGGCTCGGCGTCGATTGCGCCTTCCTGCTCTGCGGTGATCACGGCCAGTTCGGCGCGTGCTAGCTCCAGCTCGGACTCGATCTCGCGGCGCTCCACTAGGTCGATTGCTTCGCGCAGTTCCAGCCGAAGCTCTTCAATGTGTTGTTCCAGAAGCATCGTCGTCTCCTTGACGTTTGTGAAAGACGACCGTCGCGGTCATGGGGGCGTGGCGGGGTCAAGGATCGCGCCAGCGACCGGCGGAGCCGGCGCGTGGGGGAGCCGATTTTGTTGGAGCGCAGGGAACCGGAGCGGAGGCAAAATTGGGGGCACCGCTCGTCCTTGAGGCCGTCATGCACCCATGACACCCTCAGACGGACTGAGCAGACATTTCCTCTCCGTATCGCACCCGAAACCGAAGGCGGGCTCGATGCCTGTCTTCGGGTTATCTGACATGTCGCAGGTGAATAACTGTGGAGATCCCAGAGTTTCCGGGCCATTTGGAGCAGCGTGTCGATGACAGTTCCGGTCGGCAATGGCAGGGATTCCGGGTCAAACACAATGCGGAGACGTAAAATGACCACCACCAATGAAATCGCCGACAAGATTGCAGGCGAGCACGGCCTTACAAAGGTTCAGGGAAAAGCCATCGTCGAGGCGGTCATCGCCTCGATCACCGCGGCGGCGGTGGCCGGCAACGAGACCTCCCTCCCCGGCTTCGGCAAGTTCAAAGTCAAAGAAACGCCGGAGCGCGAGGCGCGTAACCCGTCGACCGGCGCGGCCATCAAGGTTGCGGCGGCGAAGAAGCTCAGCTTCCAGCCGGCCAAGGCACTGAAGGATGCGCTTAACAAGTAACAGGACGAAAGCCCCGCTCTGATCGAGCGGGGCTTCTGGTTAGACGATCAGCGGCGAGTGCTGCGCGACCAGATGAGCTGCAGGCCTTCCTGACCCTGAACCTCGGTCAACGTCGCGTAGATCGGGGCGGGGAAGCTCGGGTCGTCGAGCTTGACCGAGATGTAGTCGCGCTCGCTCTCGCGGGCCTGCTTCTGCCAGCCGGCGCCGAATTCGACATTGCCGGCCAGCACCCTGAAATCCGGTGCGTCGTCGGAGGACCGTTCGACGCGGACGATCTTGGCCTTGACGTTGAGGTTGAGGGTCTTGATGGTGCCGGAAAAGCCGTTTTCGGAAGCGGTGAAAGAGCCGATGGTTGCCATTGTCGTGATCCTTTTCAGTTGCTCGGGCCGCGTCCATCGCGGCCTCGATGGCTGTCGATCAGACCGGGGGCGATTGGCCCGCACCTGCAAGGGCCGAAACGAAGTGAAGGACGGCCATGGGCCGAGGCTTTCTTGTTTCGCGAGGAATGGCGGTGCAGCCGCCAGGGGAAGAAAACGAGCCGGCCGTTGCGGATGCCGATCGAGCCGAACAGCCTGAGGCGGCCTTCGGTCAGACATGCCCCATCGAGAACGCGGTGGACGTGGCATGCCCACGTTGAAAGGAAAGGCGATGGCGACCAGGCGTTACTCCGCCAGCGACAATGCCGCCCCCACTGATCCCTTGCTCGCTCAAAGCATGAAGATTGACGTTACGAGCGCGCGACGCCTGCGAGTTTTCGGGCCGCGGCCGCCTGTTTGACGGTGCTGGCGATGGTCTTGAGAAAGGCCGGGCTAAAGCTTCCAATCGGCGTGGTCGTTTCGAAGTCGAATGCCTTGTCGAGCTCTACCCGATTATACTCGTCGAGAATGATCCAGCAGGGGAAATCGAGCCCGGCGCGACGACACTCCATCTGGCTGATGGCAAGGGACACCCGGTCTGTTCCGGGCATTTGTGACGTGATGGGAAAGAGAAACACAGCGCCTGGCACAGCGAGCGTGCGAACGACGACGCAAGTGGGCCTTGCCTTGCGACCTGACTCTTCTCCAGCCGCCGCCTCGCGGTTCCACAGATAGAAAAACCGGACGATCTGCCCAGGCTCAAGCATTGTCAGTCCCGATGATGTCTTCAATGCCGGTCATCAGTTCCTGATGGACATCGTCCGGCGCCTCTAACAGGTCGTAGGCCTGGGTGTGGGAGCGACCGATGAGCTTTCGATATTGCTCGGCCGTCAGGATGACCAGCTTGTCCTTGCCACGCTTCGTCAGGCTCACCGGTTCTATAAGAGCCGCCTCGAGGATTTCGCCCGAAACGCGATTCATGTCTGAAAATGTAAACTGCTTCATCAACGCCTCCATAGCGAATTACCTACAATACGTAATCTATGCGATTCATGCAATCTGAATTGGGGACGTTCCGGATGGTGAGCCGCAGGGAGGGCCCGTCCCTGCGAGAGCTGATTTATTTCAGCCGAGGCGGCTCGGTTGGACCGGATGGCAATGATGGCTAGGCTGCGTCGCGATGTGGCTCCGACTGCAGATGGTGTAGAAACGCCACGGATCGCTGCGCCTGAGCAGCGGCCTGGACGATGAAGCGCTTGTCGTTCTTCAAGACCGAGAGCCAAGAGGCGAGGTAGCTGGCGTGGTCGGGGCGGGGTTCCAACGCCGGCACAATGCCGAGATCAGCAGCGAGAAAAGCGGCGCCGAGTTCGGCGATCAACTCTTCCCGGGCACGCTCCGTGCGATCTTTTGCATACTTTGAGAGATCGCGGTTCAGCCGGTGGCACGCTCCGGCCCAATGCACGCTTTCATGCGCCAGGGTCGCATAGTAGCTCTCGACGTCACGAAACGTCTCGATTGGCGGCATCTGGATCAGATCAGGGCTAGGGGCATAAAAGGCCCTGTTGCCGCCGTGGCGGACAATCGCGCCGGTCTTCGCGAAGAAGGCATCCGCATGGGCGATCCTGTCGATCCGTTGAACAATCGCACCGCCAGACCCATCCCCGTATCGGTCTCCGAGACCGTCGATCTGCTCAATGTTGAACACGCTGTAAGCCTTCAAAAATGGGATGTCGCGCTCGATCTCATGTCCCTCTCCATTGGTTTCGGTCTTGCTGATGCGGTTAGCATAAACCACCATCGAACTCGTCTCGCCCTTTCTGACACAGGCGCCTAGCTCCTGCGCCTGACGAAACGTCATCCAGGTCGGCGAGGCATAGCCACGAGCCATGGCTTCAGACCAGAGAAGCAGCACATTGATGCCCGAATAGGGTTCGCCGTTGTGGCGCAACGGCCGGGACACCCGACCGTTAAGATATTTGCTGTTCCACGGCTGCACCCAGGGCCGTACGCCCTGGTCCAATGCTGCAATCATCTTGTCGGTGATGCGCGTATAGACATCCACCCGCTGCTCGCTGGTCCCTTTATCCTTCTTCATCATCCTGTCCTCACTTTTTGGCAACCGCGCCAATCGCGGTTCGTCACGGCGGTCGAAAAAGCGGCCGTAGGAGGCGGCGCACCCGCTGACAGACAAGATTGACTGTTGGAACCTTTGCGGACGGGCCGAAACGAAGTGGAGGACGGCTTGGCCGTTGCGACGTCCATCTCCGGCGACGCTAGACCGCTCACCGGGACGAAAGAAGGGGCTCACGCCCCTTCGGTTCAATCGAAAGCCGACATCTGCAGCGAGGCGGCCTTCTGGTCGATCGACGGCGCCGTGACCGTGGAACCGGTGCGTTCATAGGGTTTCCAGGTTTCGCCGGTGATATCTTCGTAGGCCGAGACGGCACCTTCGGCGGCCATGCGCAGCACGTGGGCCTGCAGCCCCGTGTCGGCGGCGAACTCGCGCTTGCGCTGCGCCCGGCTGTCGAAGCCGACGGGACCGTCGAGATCCTCGTTGCGATCGTCGTTGGAGAGCTTGGTGGTCAGGTCCCGCGCCTCGGTGACCGCCCGGCTGTAGAACTGCCCGGCGCCGTGAGCCGAGCCGACGAAGGAGCCGACGATGCGCTGCATGTGGATCTGCATGGCCTTTTCGGCGAGACCTTCCTTCAGCGCGTCGGCGCTGTCGATGAGCTGGCTGCGGTGAAGCTCGCGGATGCCGTCGCTGTCGACGATGGCAAGGCCGAAGCTTTCGCAGATGCGGCTCGCCTGGGGTGCGTCGGGGCAGGCATGGCGGACCATGTCGAGGGTGGTGGCGCGTTGTGCGGCGGGGCCGGTCTTGGAGGAGCGGTTGAGCGATGTCATGATCGATGTCCTTGTGCGTGGTTGAGCGAAGCCCGGGTCTGCCGCTTTCCGGCACTTCCCCTCGGGTGCGGTCGACACGAACCGGGCAAGCGGCCTGGCCCAAGGTCAGGGCGATGCGATCGAGCAGGGTGGGGTTGCGGGGGATGCGGGCCGCAGCGCGGGCTGCAGCAAACGCGGCTCCGCCTTGAGAAGAGCGCGTCGCTCCTGCCGCCACGCGGCGCGGAACGCGGCCTTTGACCAGGTCGCGACCGGTTCAGACCGCAGCAAACCCGAGGACTGAGCCGGAAGCTGCTCGACCTCTTGGCCAAACACCGCACGGCGTCGCGCATGTCCGCCACCACGCTTTCGACCGCGTCCACGAACAACCGGCAGACGATCGGTCCGCCGACGGTTTCCCTACGCACAGGTCGAGATCTCAGTGCGGTTCGACCGGCTCGTCCTGCAAAACGCGCTTCATGGTCCAGGCTATCGCCGCCGCAACGCATGAAGATCTTCGGAAGACAAATCGGCCCTGCACCAGCATCGTCTGGAGCCGACGCTTCCATCGGTCGCCGGCTCTCATCTGCGTCGGCCTCAGGCGTTGGCCGGTCCTGGCAGGCCGAGCGCCCTTTGCGGTTCGCCTCGGCATCTCGCGCCTCGGTCCAGCCGACGAAGCTCGACGGTCCGGCATATCGCCGGTCACGCGCCTCGTCGATGACGAAGCCGAACGCGCCGATGTCGTAGAGCGCCTCGTCGACCAGGTAGCGCCGTTGTTCGTCCGCCGGTGCGCGGCAACCGGTCGACCGCCTGCCACCGAGCATGGCGATGCATTCAACGAAGCCAGGATGTTGCCTGGACTGGATGGCCGAGACCACCACCCATCGGTTGGCGTTGTCGCGGTCGAAGCGGCTGCGGTCCTTGGCGCGGGACTGGCCGGGTTGGAGAACCTGACCGTGTCTTGCTTCCCATGCCTCCGGGTAAACATCGCGCAAGATGTCGTCGGCCTGGCGCTTCTCGAAATCGGTAAAGAGGTTGGGATAAGTGGCCGCCACAGCAACCCAGGCGCAATCCTCCTCATAGAAACCGTCATCGGTGCGCAAACCCGGCGCAATGAGCCTGTTACGGTCTGGCGAGAGCGCAAATCCGCCGTGGCTTGCGGTGCTGTGGGCGACGATGCCGGGAGCATAAAGCACCGCGTGTTGCGATTGGCCCCACGGCGTCGAAGTCCGAACCGAGACTGTCCGGCGATTGAGATCAGCCAGCTGAGCGACATGGGTCGCCCATTCCTCGACTGTGCGCCGGAAGCCGGCCTCGTCGACGGGATCGGTTCGCCGGTCGTGAAAATCGGCGATCGTCCAATCCTCGATCGGTCGTTTCAGGGCCCAGGCCTTGACGAGGTGGTAGCCGGGCTCAGACGGGACCATGGCGAAGGCCTGATCACCAACCAGAGCCGCGAATAGTCCGTCGCGGGTTTTTCCATAAAGGGGAGATGTTGCGGACATTGTCTGCTCCTGTCCATGGATTGAAATGAAAACGCCGCCGGCAAGCCGGCGGCAGAGGGTGGACATTGGGTGGCGATGTTATTCGGCCGCCTCGCGGAAATCGTCGGCACCGTCGGCGCCGCTGCGGTCAGACGCCGGAGCCTCGTCCTCTGTCACCGGGGCTGTCTCGTCATCCTCCTCCTCGAGGTTGGATGTCGCGGACGTGAAGCGGCTCGCCCAGGCCAAGACCTCGGCGGCGTCTGGCGCGATCGCTGCTGCCGGCAGAACAAGGCGGTCGTCTGCGAAATGTTCGACCACGGCGGCGCGGGTGTCCTTGACCTTGACGCGGCCAGCCACCCCGGCGGTTTCCGCGACGGCCTCCAGTGCCGTGCGCGACAGGCATGAGAGAAACTCCTCGCTCGCCATGCTGGTCAGAAACTGATCAGCGCCGATGGCATCGCCGGCGATACGGGCAACCATTCCGCTATCGGATCGGTTGCGGCGAAGCGACAGGACCTCGATCAGAACCGAGCGTGCGACCTGGCCAAGGGTTTCGCGATCGAAGGAGAGCTTGCCATCCTCATCGACCAGCCGCACCGCATGTGGAGCGCATTTGGCATGACCGTAGGGATTGTCGGATGCGCCGCTGGCGATCGTGACGTTCTGGCCGGTCAGAGCAAGGACGAGCAGCGCCGTCAGTGTGTCATTCTCGATGGGTGCACGCGCAAGCGCCTCGTGAAGGGCATCCGTGCGCAGATCGCCGACCATGTCGAGACCCTTCTGGGTGACGTCGGGACGGGCCTTGGGCGCTTCGAGGTCTTCGACGACCGTATCCACACCGTCGGCATCCTTGACCACCTTCGGCTTCTTGGCTTCAGGCATGCGATAGGCCACGGATTGCACCGACCCGTCGCGGGCATTGATGTACCAGCCGGTCAGATCGCCCTTGCCGGGCTTGCCGTAGACCTGTTGCGCCTTGGCCGGCAGCTTGGCCTGGCCGTATTCATTGGCCTCGATGATCGCACCGCGCTTGGGCAGGTTATTCGACAGCCACTCCTGTTGGGCGCCGAGAAACGCCTCGATATCGGTCGTATAGCGGCTGTCCTCATCGGCCGGCGCAAACAGGTCCTCGACCCAGGTGATGCCATAGGCCTGTGCGAGGTCGTCACCGAAGCTGGCATGCTTGGCGAGCATCCGGGTGCGGGTCAGTGCGCGGGCGACCTCCCACCACGATACCTGCGGCTCCTGCTTCTTCGGCTTGTACTTTTTCCAGACCTCAGCCTGCTCGTCCTGGCCGGCGGCGGCGATGGTGCGCAGCTGCTGCTCATTCGGCATATCGCCGCGAGCCATGTGATCGAGCATGGCGGGCAGGATATTGGCGAGCAGCCGCAGCTTGCGAAGCTGTCGCGCCGGGAGAGCCAGAGCAAGCGCGATCGATTCCTCGGTCCAGCCAAGAGCAACCAGGCGTTCGATCGCGCGCCATTGATCGACTGGGTTCAGCGGTTCACGGGCGATGTTTTCCGCGAACGACTGCATGGCGCCGAGATCGTCTCCGGGATCGGCAACCAGGACCGGGATTTCGGTGAGCTCGGCGGCAACGGCCTGAGCCGCGCGACGGTGACCGAAGACGATGATGTAGCTGTTGCCGCCTTCTGGATCGAGCTTGACGACTGGTGGCTGCACCACGCCGATCGCTCTGATCGAGGCGCAAAGTAGCGCATCGGACTGCGGAGAGGATTTAGATTGGCGCGCTTTGTCGGGATTGTCCTTCAGGCTGCGCGGATCGACTGTCATCAGTTCCATGGGAAGGTCCTTTGTCGGTTGGCGGGCGGACGGACTGTCCTTGCCCTCTCGTCTTCTTCTCGAAGACATCCCCCGAACCGCAGGACCGTCCTGCGGCTGCAACTGCGCCGGAGGGGACCTGGCTTGCGAACAAGCGAGGCACACTTGCCTTGCGCGGAGAGCGGGCCCGGTCTGGCGATCGGGGCGATTGAGGGAACCGTCAGCCACTGGTCGGTCCTGCGAATGGTGGCCCCTTCCCCTTCCCTTCCCTTCCCTTCCCCTCCCTTTCCTGTTCTCGCTTCCTATCCCTTCTTAAGGCCCTCCCCTTCCCTGCCCCGACAGCCGCCCCTCATCCATCCACGAGGCCGGGTCACCTCATTTTAAGCAATTGCTGGTGAACTCGAGGCATGACAAAGCCGCCACTCCAGCCATCCCAGCCGCTCTTGCGGAAAACCGAAGCGCCGGTCCGGTCGCGCCCGCGCAGACCGCGCGATCCGGCCCAGCCGCAATTGCCGTTCGACCCGATGCCCGATCGCATCGAACCATGCCTGGCACTCCTGAAGGCGAAACCACCGCGCGGGCCGGATTGGCTTTTCGAGGTCAAATGGGACGGATACCGGGTGGCGGTCCATATCAGGCCGAACGATGTCCGGATCATCACCCGCGGCGGACACGATTGGACCGATCGGTTTCCGGCGATCGCGGATGCGGCCCGCACGATCAGTGTCGGCACGGCCATCCTTGATGGAGAAGCCGTGGTTCTGGATGCGCAGGGCCGTTCCGATTTCGGCGCGCTACAGCGCTCGCTCGGAGGTCGGGGCGGCAAACAAGCCTCCGGCGAGGCGATCCTCTACGCATTTGACTTGTTGTATTTCGACGGTCACGACCTCACCCGCATGGAGCTGTCCGGGCGGCGGCACCTGCTGGAAGACTTGATCAATGAAGGCGACGGGCCGATCCGCCTGTCGCAGAACGTCGAAGCCGATGGAGACGCGCTGCTGGCTGCGGCCTGCGCGCATGGGCTGGAGGGCATCATCGCCAAGCACCGCGACAGCACCTACCGCTCGGGTCGGCTCGGCGACTGGCTGAAGGTCAAATGCATTCAGAGCGAAAGCTTTGTGATTATCGGATACGAGCCGTCCGCTGCGGCACGCGGCGGGATCGGCAGCCTGTTGCTTGGGGCCCATCAGGGCGACGCGTTCGTCCATGTCGGTTCGGTCGGGACCGGCTTCAAAGAGAAAGATGCTATCGAACTGCGCCGGATGCTGGACACGCTGAAAACCGAACGTGCTCCTGTTGCGGTCGACAAAAAGGGTGTCGTCTTTGTTCAACCGACATTGATTGCCGAGATCGAATATCGAGCATGGACCGACGATGGCAAGTTACGGCATGCCTCATATAAGGGCCTGCGGGAACTGCAGGACAACGCGGCGATCTACAAACTCGGCGAGTAGCGCCGGAAGGCTCAAAACGAAAAGGCGCTCGACCCTTTCGGGGAGCGCCTTTTCTGACCCGGACAGCTTCGAACGCGCGGCAATCGCCACTGTGAGGCAAACCATCGAAACGGGTGATGACCGTTAGATGTGCATCGTCTGACCCCGTTTCAAGTGACGGCTAAGATGCCGCCATTCATGCGGCCTGCTGGCTATCCTCCCCTAATTCATCGGCGGTCGCCGCAAGATCCCTTTCGATCTCGTCCAGTTGGCTCAGCTTGAGTTCGAGCTCGGCTTCGAACGAGAAGATGTCCCCAAGACGCGGAGTATAGGAGGCGAGCCGTCGCTTGGCATCGAAGAGACGATTGCGATGGCTCTCGCGCTCGTGTTCGAACCCGCCAAGTGCGTGCTCGAGCCGGGAGATAGCGCCAATCGGTGCGGTTGTGACGGACAGCTCGATTTCGTAGTTCCCCCCGGTGCGGCAAAGCAGGGTCTCGTAGCGGTAGCCATCCTTGCCGAACCGTTCGCCCTGATAGGCGAGCTCGAACCCACCGATCCTTGCAATGCTCATCTCTCCTGGCCTCTGCAGCTGGACCAGCGTCAGGATCTCCTTCATCAGTGCGCGGCCCGCTAGCTTGCGCTCGGTGAATATTTCGCCGCCAACTTGCATGATGAAGGCATCGCCGGATGTCGGGATCAGCCGCTCGATGTCGGTGGCCGTATCCTTAATCCGCTGCGTCGAGGTGTCGATCTCGCGCTCGGCCTCGCGGATCTGTCGCCGGATCGCATGCTGATCGTCGATATGGGCGGCGCGCAACCGGTCAAGGCGGGCAATCTCCGCTTCGAGTCCTGCCTTTTGCATCAGCCGTTCGTCGCCGGACGCAATCGCCTTTGCCATAGCAAACTGGTTCGCCTGTCCCTCCCCCATATCTTCCAGCCGACGCACACTCGTGTCGCCGGACAGGGCTGCCGCGATGAACCGGGCCTTGCGCTCGTTGTTCTGCCACATGGTGGCGTCGAGGCTCCCAAGCGTCGCATAGGCAAAGACATCCACCTCGTCATGCTGATTGCCCTGGCGAACGATACGGCCTTCGCGCTGCTCGATCTGCGATGGCAACCACGGTACGTCGAGATGATGCAAAGCTTTCAATCGGGCCTGAACATTGACGCCAGTGCCCATAGTTTCGGACGAACCGATCAGCAAGCGGACTTTGCCGGCATTGAAGTCGTTGAACAGCCGCTGCTTGGCATCCGACTTCTTGTAATCCTGCATAAACGCGATTTCGGAAGCCGGCATGCCCAGGCGAACGAGCTCATCTCGGATCCATCTGTAGGCGGAAAAGCCGCGCGTGGTTTCGACCGAGATCGTGCCCAGATCGGAGAAGATCAGCTGGCCGGCGCCCGGCCGGTCAAACGGCTTGCCGTCCTTGCGGCGATATTCCGCCTTTCCCGTCTCCTGCCAGATCCGATAGGTGTTCCTGACAAGCGCATTCAGCTTGTTTGCTGCCTCATTGCCCATGGCCTGATCCACCAGCCGCAGATCGATGGCTGCATGGCGGCCGTCCGTTATCACCGAAAGCAGGATGTCGTCACCCGGCTTTGCCGGCCCGTCGCGCATCTCGATTGCCTTGATCCGCGCGTCCAACTGCTTCTGGTAAGCCTTGAACGCCAGCGTCGGCTCGGCGGTGACGATCTGGCGCTTGCCGCCGGAGATCTCCGGCACCTTCACATAGGTTCTGAGATCGGCCGGCAGCACGACATCGGCAAAGGAGCGGAACATGGCGATCAGTTCCGGCACGTTGACAAATTGGCTGAACCGGGTGACCGGCTTATACTTGCCCGAAGGCTGCAATTCGAGCTCGGTGGCGGTGTCGCCGAAGGTCGAGGCCCAGGCATCGAACTCGTGCAGACCGCGCCCGGAGAGCGCTGTCGGATCCATCATCCGCTGCACTGAGAACATTTCGCCAAGCGTGTTGGTGATCGGCGTACCTGAGGCCAGCACCAGCGCCCTGCCCGGGTTCTTCGTCTCAATGAAGTTGGATTTGACGAACAGGTCCCAGGCGCGCTGCGAGCCGTTCGGATCGACGCCGCGCAATGTCGACATGTTGGTGGCAAAGGTCAGCTTGCGGAACTCCTGCGCTTCGTCGACGATGATCTGATCGATGCCAAGCTCGGAGATGGTCAGTAGATCGTCCTTGCGGGTCGAGAGCGCTTCTAGGCGCTCCTTGTGGCCTTCCTTCATGCGCTCGATGCGCTTGCGCGACAGCCGGTCATCTCGCTCGACCTTGGTGAGCAGTTCCTCGTAGAGTTCCAACTCGTCCTGAATCATCTGCGCTTCAAACACCGAGGGCACCGAAATGAAGCGAAAGGCGGAATGGGTGATGATGATGGCATCCCAGTTGGCGGTCGCGGCCCGCGACAGGAAGCGGTGGCGCTTCTCCCTGACGAAATTGGTCTCGTCGGCGACCAGGATACGGGCATTGGGATAGAGCGCCAGAAACTCTCGGGCAGCCTGCGCCAGGCAATGCCCGGGCACGACCAGCATCGCCTTGTTGATCAGCCCGAGCCGGCGCTGTTCCATGATCGCGGCGGCCATGGTCAGTGTCTTGCCTGCTCCAACCGCATGCGCGAGATAGGTGGCGCCGGCGGAAATGATCCGCCAAATGCCGCGCTTCTGATGGCCGTACAAAGAAAAGGCGCCAGAGGCGCCGGGAAGTTGGAGATGATCGCCGTTGAAGGATCGCGGCGCAATATTGTTAAACGTGTCGTTATAGACCCGCGCCAGCCGGCCGGTCCGATCTGGGTCGGACCAGATCCATGACTGGAAGGCCGTCTTGATCTTGGAGAGCTTTTCCTTGGCCGCTTCCGTCTCCGCGGTGTTCAGCACCCGACGCTCGGTCTCGCCGTCGCGGATCGTGTCGAAGATCTGCGGCACGGACGAGTTCAAGGCGTCGGACAGAAGCTGGCCGGCATGGCGGCGGTGCGTTCCCCAGTCCGTGGTACCAGCCGCCGACCACTCCAGCTGCCGGGCATTGACCGTCCAGGTCGCCAGTTCCGGCAAATGATGGATAGAGATTTCTGCCTCCATCGTCTCTCTGACGAACGCGACGACATCGTCGGAGGGGATCCAAGGGGCGCCCAACCGTGCGGTGATATCCGAGGGCCTGAGATCGGCAGGTTGGACGCGCTCCAGCGCCGTCACGTTTCGCGCAAAGGCGGGATCGAGCTTGGTGGCAGCTCGGGCAAAAGTGAGCTTCGATCGGACCGCGCCGGATAGGTAGGCATCAGCCATCTGCCATGAACCATCCGACGGATCGCGGAAAATCGCCTCGCCCAATTCCTCGATCACCCCCTCCACGTCGCGGTGCAGCAGCTCGGCGATGTGATCTGGATCGACATGGCCTCTGTCGTTCAAAACCACGGCAAGCGCGTCGAGCGCAGAGGTGATCACCGGTGACGGCGCCGACGCGATCACCCGCTCGCTGAAGATCGGCCCGGGCTTGGCGGTGTTGGTTTCCAGATCGTAGTCTTCGATCGAGGCGACCAGCCAGCAATCGGGATCGTCGAGGAAAGGCGCAAGATTCGGCCGGCGATGGATCTCCCTGATCTCACCGGTTTCCGGGTCCTCCGATGTCGAGACGGAGGTAAAGTTGATTGGCCCGAACTCGCGCACAAAGCTCGACCAGGCGATGCGCAGCGTGACCTGCGCCTGGGTCCATGGCCGGTCGCGTTCCTGAAGCTTGAGGATGAGCCGGACCGCATCGCGGATCGGGATCAGCTTGCGGATAATGAGTGCATGCTTGGCAAAAATGCCATCGGTGCTCTTGCCCTTTCTGACATTAACCGGAACAGCGACGCCGTCCACGACCTGCATCAAGGCTGTCGCCTTACCGATGAAATAGCTGCCTTCGCGAACTTGTCTGTCGGCGGCCCGCTCGGCCATCGCTTCCGCCACCTCATCCTCAAGTTCGGAATCGAAGGTGGACGGCTCGCCGTCATAGATGTCCGCAGGAAGCCCTTCGATGGCATCGTTCAAGATCGTTTCGAGATCGCCACCTATCGGCCGGCATGTGTAGGTCTCGCCGAAAGGTCCCGAGGTGATCGCATGGCGCCCCAGCACCATGTCGGGATGATCGACGAACCATCTGTTGATACGGACGCTACCGCCCTCGCCCTCCAGTCCAACATCCGCAAGATCAATCCAGCTGTCATTGCCGGCCTGCTCATCGGCATGACGCTTTCGGAAGAAGAGGATATCAACAACCACATCCGTGCCGGCGTCAGCCCGAAAACTGCCCTCGGGCAGGCGAAATGCTCCGACAAGATTGGCCATACCGGCAATGTATTCGCGAGCGCGGGCGGCTGCCTTGTCCATCGTGCCCGACGAGGTGACGAAGGCAGCAAGTCCTCCGGGCTTCAGCCGATCCATCGCCTTGGCTATGAAATAGTCATGCAGCCGGAGACCGAGGGACCGGAAGTCCGGATCACTCCTCACTGTCCGATCCGAAAACGGCGGATTGCCAATCGCCAGATCGAAAGACGCCGGCAACTCGGTCTGTGCGAAATCGCCGTTGAGTATTCTGGCCTGCGGCTGCAGCAGGCCCACGATCCGGGCAGTGACTGGATCGAGCTCTACCCCGGTGACGTGGCTGCGCGCCGAGATTGCCTCCGGCATCAGCGCCGGAAACAGCCCTGTGCCGATTCCGGGTTCGAGGATGCGGCCGCCGTCAAAACCCAACTTCGCAAGCCCGGCCCAGATAGCCCGCACAATGAATTCCGGCGTGAAATGTGCATATTGGGTGCAGCGGGCAAGCGATGCATAGTCGGCCGCATTGACCGAGGCTTCCAGGCTTTCACCAAGCTGCTCCCATCCGGCGCGGAAAGTTGCAGCACCCGGGCGCCGGAATATGCCGTTGGCCAAATCGGAGGCACCGAAGCCGGTAAATCGGATCAGCCTTGCCTGCTGATCGGGACGCGCCGGCAAGCTGGAGCGCTCGATCTCGTTGGCAAGCCGGATGGCGGCGATATTGTCGCGGGCCCGCTCCCGCCAGGTCTTGGCGAGGCCGCGCGATCCTTGGAGCCGGAAATTGACGTTAGGTCGCGTGATGGCCTTGGCTTGTTCTGGCGTGGCAGCCGGCTTTGCTGGTGGGTGGCATGTGGGTTCTGCAGCGCCCTCGCCACCACCCACGGCTGGCGAGAAGGCCGATCCGGCAATGTCGAAACCGGAAGACAGCGATGTTTTGCCAAAGAGGTCAAGGGTGAAGGGGTCGTCATGTGCCATGGGAAGCTCCTGTGTCGGAAAGGCGCGTCCGAACAGCCGGCTTGTCCGGAAAGCTGCTCGAGCGAGGATGAAATGAGGGCTTGGGAGAGGTTCAGGCTGCTGCGATCTCAGGCAGGTGCCGGAACTGGACGGGCAGCTTTGCGGCGACCTCAAGATCGGTCAGGTCGTCGAGCAGCTTCCAGATTTTTCCCTGCGTCGCGGAATAGACGATGACGATCCGGCGGCCGAGGAAGGCCGGCGTGAAGCGGAGATCTGCATAAGCGCGGAACTCTGTGCCAACAGTGCTCCAGATATGGTCGAGCCTTTCGGTGCGGCTCATGCATCGGGTGGGCGCGTTTTCCCGCGCGATGATCGCCGCGCGCATCTGGTTGATCGATGATGGGTCCGCAAGATCGCAATAGCCGTGGAAGTGCCGCAAACCGCCGTTCAGCCGCAAGGCAAAAAAGACGCTAGCGACGCGGGCGGCGACGAACTCGCACATGGCGAAAGTGTCGCCGCGATAAAAGAGCGGCGGCAGGATTTCGAACATACGGTCGTGGTCGCCCTCGCTGACCTCGAACCATTCGCCGATGTAGCGGCCGCCGGTCGCGCGGTGTCCGTCGGCAGGCGCCTGGGCATGGCGGTTAAAGAGGGAGTACATCTGCTGGCGCGTGGCGACGCCTTCGAGGACCTTGCGCGGTTCGGACGAAATATTTTGAAGATGAGACATGAGCTGCTCCTTTTGAGGGTTGCGGCTGAAAGGACGCCAATCGACCTCCTCTTCAGTCCTTTGATCACCCCTCCCCGCTCGCCGCCTCGCGGGCGCCGTGTCAGGGGCCGCCGTACGCCGGGCGCAGCTTTACCCTTGACCCGGCAGCGCGCGCATGCGGCAGGTCTTCCTCCTGTCGTCTTTCCTTTAGTTCCTCGTTCCAATCGATCGCGTTTGGTCTCAGCCGGACGAAATCGCCGCCGAGGCGATCAGCGATCTGCCTTAAACGATCGGCGTAGGCCTCGCCTTGCGGGTCGGCGTCAGTGGCGGCAACCAGCATCGCTCTTAGCGCAATCGTTTCGATGGCCCGGGCGGTCGATGGCGACCACCCTCCCCCGGTGCTGGCATAGAGCGTGTCGGGTCGGATATCCTCAAGGGCGGCTAGACTGAGGGCATCGATGGCCGCCTCGGTAATGCACACGCGGGTCGCAACCTTACCGCCGAGGCGAAACAGAGTCTTCGATCCACCGGTTGAAAAGCCGCGCCATTGCGGCCCGCGTTCCTCCCAACCGGATAGCGTGCCTGCTTCGTCGTGGTGGGCAAACCAGGCACTGCCCTGCGGGCCCTGCCTGACGATGCCCGTTTCGGCAACGCGCCGCAGCAGCTGCCATGGCAGCGCGCGCGTATCGTGCAGATAGCGCCAGGCCGGTGACAGCCGGAAGAGCCTTGGCCGCCGTTCCCATGTATCCCCGACGGATAGCACGGCCGGGCGTGCCCCGATCCGTCTTGGGGCCGGCATGAGGTCCACTCCTGCGAGGCGGCCAACACGCGCGATCGACGCATTGAACGGAATCTTCTCCAGGAAGACCGCAAGCGCAAACACGTCCCCCTTTTCATCCGAAAGAGGATCAAACCAGCCGGCCCCGCCATGGGTGACGATGACGATCTCGCCGCGCCGGCGGAATTTGACGGCGCGGCGGGAGCTCTCGCGGGCGTCGAGGGCGAACCCCGCATCCACCAATACGGCCCCGCAAGACACGCGCTCGCGCAGTTCTTCGATCTTCTGCCTGTCCATTGTCTTCTCCTTGTTTCTGGCCTTTCGATACGAGAGGGCCACAGCTTTGCCCGGCGCGAAGGCCTGGCGCCGCAAGGGCGCGGTTACAAACGGATCGGAATGGTTTTTGTCCGCGGCGAAGCTTCCCTTGCGGCGGCAGAGGTGCAAGCGCCCACCGCGTCAGGGATCAAAGCCCGTCAGGGGCAAGACTGGCACGGCCAGGCTTGCGCTGTGCGAGAGCCCGGGCCGACAGGCGACGCACGCGGCTGATTGCCGAGATCCGCAGTGGACTGTTTGGAAATGGCGCCTCGTCTAAAAGACGCATGCGCTGTCTCAGTCGGCAGACCACCCGGTCTCACCGGCCTGCTTGGAGAAGGATCGTATTCCGGCCGACCGCAGACGCCTCGGAACGCGACGCGTCGAACACGCGGTCCCTCGATTATTTTTTTAACCGCGTCTGAGCCAGCCTTCGACCGACTAGAGGTAGGGTCTTGCAAAGAAAATGACGGTGGTCAGGAGGGCAACCACGACGGTGATAGCCCGGACAATCTGCGCCGGCAGCCTGCGCCCGAGATGGGCTCCGCTCCAGCCACCCGCAAAGGCACCCGCAATCATCGGCAGGCATTGTTGCCAGGCGATCGCCCCGGCCAGCACAAAGACGATCACAGCCACGGCATTTGCGGCGGTCACCATGACCATGCGGGTTGGATTGAGACTTTTGATATCGCCGCCGCCAAGCAGGCTCCACGCGGCGAGCATCATCAGTCCCACCGCTCCGCCGAAATAGCCGCCATAGATGCCAAGCAGTAATTGGATAAGCAAGACAACCGCGGTCTGCGAGCGTTTAACCCCTTGCAGCCGAATGCCGAGCTTGGGTCCGAGAATGAGCATGGACGTGGCGATGAGCAAGAGCCATGGCAGCATGACGTCGAATGTCGTCGTGGGCGTCAAAAGCAAAAGGATACTGCCGGTGACACCGCCTGTGACGGTGGCAACTGCAATCGGCTTGACCCCGACACCGCATACATCTCTGACGCCCTCACGATAGACCCAGGAGCTTGCCATGCCTCCCGGAAAGAGAGCGAAGGTACTGGTCGCGTTTGCGATCACGGACGGGACGCCAACGGAGATCAGGGCGGGCAGCGACACGAACGAACCGCCACCGGCCAGCGCGTTCATACTGCCGGCGAGGAAGCCAGCCACGAAAAGCAGCAAAAGATCGAGCATGGTCGGAAAAAAACCCCGGGCGACGCGACCATCCGCCTCCGTCTTCGAGGCAAAGGCGGCGATCGTATGGATCACCTTCTAATCAGATCGGTGCCGCGCCCGCAAGAACAGCCGATGCACGGATGAATGCGATGCCTCATGACAGGAGACGTCGAGAAGCCTGCCTGAGACGCGCCGACGAACCTCACACAAATGGCGAGGAAACCGCTTTCGTCCACCGCCTTCGTCATTCGGTATCGAACCGGCGCAACATCGTCTGAAGAGCCCGGTTTTCGTCACGAAGCTTGGCAATCAGGAGACGCTTCAGGCGGCGGTTTTCTGCGTCGAGTGCGCTGAGGTCATCCATGTGGTTGTCTGGTTGCAGCCTTGTCTGGTGATCGTTGACAGGGGTCATCGCCGGGATCGAGGCGGGCTCAGTTTGCACCGAGGCAACGGCGGTCAGCCTCGACGCAGCAGGAGCGCGCCGATGCCGAGGCGTCGGCGCGACAGACTTCCCGGTTGCCGCAGCCTCTGATGAAAGCTCCTGTTTCGCCGCACCAATTCCGTCGGGCAGGATGCCAGCAGGAGGTCCCTGGCGACTATGTTCGGGTGCAGCAGGGAGATCCGGCGACGGGAGGAATGTTTCAGCCGGTTTCGGGTCGTCGATCGTCGGCCTCGCACCCGGATGTCCGGTTTCAGGCAAAATCCCGTCGGCCTCGACCTGTCGGGCCACGGCCTGCAGATCAAGGCTGCCCCAAATGGAAGAGGGTCGTGTCTGGGTTTGCCGCCTGTTCGCCTTGTATTCGACGACGAAGGGGCGTTGTTGTGTTTTCATAATTCGTCAATTTCATCGACAGCGGCGGCCAGTAAATCCTGTCCCGCGCAGCGTCATCGTCAAACGAGGTTGATCAGGTGATCCCGAGCCGCTTGCGCAGTTCGGCGTTTTCGGCGCGGAGTTTTTCGCCAAGCAGCTTGCGCAGCCGGCGATTTTCTTCCTCGAGCTGGATGAATTCGGCAAACTCGTCGTCAACAGCAACTGGGCTGGACGACGTCCCAGACGTTGGTGCAGCGACGGCTTTCTTCCATGTGTAATAGGTTTGGTCGGAGACCGAGGCCGCCCCCACGGCATCTTTCAGGGTTGCCCCACCGGCGACGGCTGCCTCAACCTGCCTGATCTTCTCAAGCTTTTCCGCGTCGCTCAAGCGGCGTAGCCTCGGCTTGTCGCTCTCTTGAACCATGCTTGCAACCTTGCCGGCCGCCGCCTTTTTGGGGCTCGACCGTTTGCCGCGCGCAGCCACCGTCATCTTCTCGATTTCGGGTTTGGTCTCGGTGCTATCCGATCGTGTCGGGAGGTCGTCTTCGATCATGTGATCCTCGTATCGCTGCACACGTTTTCAGCCAGGCGAGCGCAAGAGTCAATGTCGTCTGATCCACGGCCTTTAACTCCGAATGAGATGCTTACGACAGTGACCGTTGAATGCCGAGACTACGAACCTCGAGGGTGGCAGGACAGCTGACGATAACACGCCGGTCTTACGACCGATTTCAACGGCGGCGCGACGGTATTCCCAACGACAGAATACGAGGCCCACATAAGAAGAACCTCACTGAAACCGGACCGGGCGCCGTCCGCACAGGCTTTTGCTTCGATGGATCGGTCGAAATGCGCGCTCTGCACCTTGAAACGGGCGGTCCAGACTCAGGCCATCATATGCTGGTCGAATGGAACCCGAGAACCTGGAAAAAAACACAAGCTGGTCGAGGAAAACTAAACCGGCCAACGTGACGGCCACGCTTCGGTATTTCAGCGCGCGCGCCACACTTTCGATAGGCTGTTCGCCGCGCAACCGCTGTTTTCGCCCGCAGAAGCGACATCAGCGTCGGCCGCCGATTTGAGACGCTTCATTGCGAGGATAATTCCCGTCAGCCGATTTCCCGGAATGTGACCGAATAACGAAGCTGCGGCGGAACGGAATGCTCCCATTCGCTGCGGGCAGGACCCGACAATACATAGGCGGAACCAGGTTCGGCGACAACGGCAGCGCGCTGCCATTTCTCGCCAGCACGGCGCCTCAGTCTGAAGGTGCAGGGCGACAGCAGCGAGATGCCGACCACCCTGCCGTACACCTTCTTGTCCCGGTGCCAGCCGATCGGCGAACCAGGCGCATATTCGGTGACGAGAGCCTGCTGGAGTTGCTCAGGCTCAATGCCGGCAAATGCTGCTGCAATGCTGCGCACCGGTAGGAGGAACGGCGGGATATCGGCGATACGGTTTACCCGCTGGGTGTCAAAATCATACTTCCAGCCATAGGAGATGACCCTTCGCTTGCCCTCGAAGCCATGAAAATCAAATGGCTTCAACGGCAGTAGCGGTATCTGCTGCAGCAGATTCGTCTGCATGGCCGCGGGAACGATTTCGGGCTCGTAGCGAAAACCCTCCGGCAGGGCCGGTGCGGCTGCAGCAAACAGGTCGCCTTGTTCCAAATGATTCATGAGAGCGCTTTCAGGTCTTAATGGACACTCGGTACTTTGACGATCGCGGTGAAGAACCCGGAGGCAACCGTCGTGCGAATCAAGTGGTGCGGGTCGGGCTCAACAACGTCGCGACAATCTTCGAGCCGCTCGTCCGAGACCGTGATGCTGTGCAATTCTTCCATCATCTACCCTTTCCAAGAGTGCGGACGATTGTCGGCAATGATTTATCGAGCTCGTGCTCTGCGACCTGAGAAGGCCAGAAGCCCCTCGCGCTGCATCTTCCTTTCAGTGTCGGCTTTGCCTGTTCGAATGTGTTGTCTCTGACGATGACTGCATGTTCTGCCTTTTTCTTGTTGTCAGCTTTAGCCTAATTGCTCGGCGATGATGGCTTTCAGTTCCGCGCGGGTGAGCAGGCAGGGATAGGGTCTCCAGTTCTTGTCCGGCCGGTCGATAGCTTCGCCGCGGTCGCGCGGCTCCAGCGCCGCCGGCGCGGCGGCAGTATTTACTTTGTTCAATTGCAGTCCTTCTTCGGCCACGGCGGGAAAGTGCGCGATAACGCGAGGGCTTGTCGACGTTCGGGGGAACGTGCGCCGTTGCTGTATGATTATGTGAGTGATGCCATGCCGCAAAGGCCATTCGTTTTCCAGGAAATCGATCTCATGGACCCGCCCGGTGACGATCCAGCTGCAATGCGGCTTGGAGCGTACCTTCACAGGCGCCTACGATGCTCTAGGAAGAAGTGCCGCTCAACGATGTAACGAGCCGTAACCCGCGTTCGAAACTACCGGGGGAATTCAGCCAGAAAACAAAGGGGAGGCCAACCTCGCGTCCCGCACGTTACGCATCGAGCGCCCGTTCAATGCGGGCGTCGATATACGGCGCGGTGCGTCCGATACTGTTGCGACGACCGTGTCCGACGCGGTCTCGGCCTCAATGCTCCTTGGATTTCAAACAGATGACAGTGAATCGATGTGCTGGCCATGAGGCCGCAGATGCAATCTGACCAGAACCTCGTCATTCGGTCGTCCTGCCGTCGGCCATCATCGCAACAAAGGCCGATGCGGCTTAGGGCGCTCCGATACGAAATCGAAGTGCGCCCACTCCTCCGGCAGAATACCTTCACACACGGTCACGCCGGGTAACCAATCGTCAATTACGAATTTTGAATACACGCGTATATTGCCCTTCTGGTTTGCCATCCCTGCCTGGGGGGTCGAGAACAATGAACTGGGACACATCGTCGGCTTTCACGCCCGTTGGACTTGCTCTACGCGGTCAGCCAGCGCACAAGATCATACGCACGCTTGGCGACGCAGCGTATGTCCTGATCAAGGACTGGCCTTCCGATGATGGCGAAGAATATGTGACTGCGGTAAAGGCTTGCGTCGACGCGATCAGTGGTCAGATCGCCCCGGAGCAATTTTGGGACGCGTTTTTGCGTGCCGCTGATGAGGCGGGAATCGCCGCGCTAACTGTCGTTCACCGATGACAACTGGGGAGGAAGCGACAAAAAGGCACCGATTGCAGCTGAGATTGGAACTATTTGTCGAAGCGCCTGAGACATCGGTCGATTTCTATCGGCGGGTTTTGGGCTTCGACGTGCAGGGCTCGGCAAGCACGGGATACACCCTGCTGACAAACGGTGAAGCCGTGATCGCGATCAATTCGCGAAGCGCCCTTTCGAATGATCATCCGTTGCGGCTCGAAACCGGCGAGAAAGCGGGGCTCGGCATCGAGATCGTCCTGAGCGTCGCTGATATCGAAGAAGCCTATCGAACGGCGAAGGAGAGTGGCTGGCCACCGAACCACTTCTTCCAGTGCGGCAGATTGAGATTTCGGATATTTGTGGTGCCCTTATCCGGCTCCATCCGGATGAGCATCTCCATATCGACCGGCTTGGCCTTCTGCCGCAATTTTTCGGCTCGGGCTTCAGCCGCCTGCTTGATCGCGAAAAACGGCGATGGCAATCCCCACCGCGCGTGCACAAGCTGCTTGCGGCCATCGGCTGTGTTGCGGACGATTGGTCCCATCTGGTCCGGGTTCATTTGATAAGCGGGCATCAGGTTGATCAGGCTCTCGACGTCTTGAGCCCATTTGCTGACCCAATCCTTGTCTTCCATGCGGTAGAGATTGCACATCGGGCAACGACCTCCCCTTCGCGTTCGGGATAGCCTATGCATTCCTGACGAGACGTCAAATGCTCCCCTGAGGCCTCGTGTCGTCGCCGATGCCAGGGTCAGTTCCTTCGTTTGCAAAGAACTCCGCTTCATGCGCCCAATCAGCCTCAGCCTCTTCGATCTCGTTGGGAGACAGGTGGTAGACAACGAGCTTGTCCAGGACTTCTTCCACATCCTGGTCCATTCTGAGCAGATCGGTTGATTTGCCCATGTGGCCGCGCTCGCCGAAATAGTCGAAGCACATGCCCCAGACTGCATCGCGAAGCTCAAGAATCTTCTTCGTCGTCTCCGGCGAGAAGTACGGCTTGTCACCGAAATCGAGCGCATCGGATACATCTCGCGCTTGACGCGACAGAGCTTCCGACCGAGACCTCGAACCGTCTTCCGCGAAAACGTCATAGCACTGCCTGCCGACGTGCTCCGCGTAGACCGCGATTTTCATGACATCGTTCGGCGAGACGTGCTGATCGTTTCTGAACAAAATCGTGGGCACGCGGAATCCTCCGTGTTCGCATGTATCGACCGCCTCAGGGATGTTCCCATTTTGTTCTTTTCGAAGAAGGAGTCAAGAGCCCTTTCTGTCGAGAGTGTAAGGACGGCTGTGAGATCGGCATTGGCGGCGAGAATCCGCGTTATTGTCGGCCAACTCGATATTCCGTCAGCATCCCGTCAGCACGCCAACCGGCCGATGGCGCGGGCGACGAGAGCGGTGAATTCCAAGAGGGATTTAACTTGCTGAAAACATTTTCATGAAACAAACGACGAATTCATCTATCGGGAAATGGTCGATTTCTGCGATGTCATGCCAGCCGCAAATTAATCGCCCCTGAGAAGCGCGACACGCTCTCTTTTCGGAGAATGGAATGATTACACGACGCTCCGCTTTGATCGTCTTGGCTGGCGCTGCACTGCCTGGCGGAGCTTGCGCAGAGAATCCTGCTCCCGACGGTGACAGCATTCCCAAGCCGCTTTCTTTCGGGGTAGCTCAGTTCCCCAGTAATTTGGACGCCGATGTCCTCGCCTTGATGGCCTCATATGGCGAAGGCGACAGCCAAACAAAATTCGTCATCGAATTCCAAAGCGAGTCCCACGGCACGTTCCGCCATGTTCCGGGATCGCACCCGGCACGCTTTTTTGAAGAACTGGGAAAAACGTTGATGGCAGACGCACGACGCCTCTCGGACGAAAAACAGGAAACATTGCCGTTCGATACGGTATTTCTTGGACCACCGACCATCCAGTCTCCCGGCGGCGGTTACGGCGGCGCTCCAGGAGACTGGTACACCACCAAACTTTTTCTGGGCCAGGACCAGTCTGAACTCTACTTTAATTTCAACCTGGTGTCCGGCTTAGCGGAGTTCGGCATCAAGGACGAGGACTATGGCAACGCTGTCCTCTCCGAACTGTCCAAAGTAATCTGGTAGGATTTTTTTCAAAACGCTCTCAGTTCCGCAATGAAAATCGCTAGGCATGAGCTAGCGCTGCCTAGCGGGTAATTGTGAGGCTCAAGACATGCGAGACTGCATGCTCTACCGACATAACCGAGGTGTCTAAAATCTCACATCCATGCGCTTGCGCCTCCAGCCTAAGATAATTCGCCCAGTTCATCATGTCGGAATTAGCAAGTTCGGGCTGCCCCCGGTCGACAGTCAGCCGAGCAGCTCTGGTGGTATCATCGCAGTCGACGAGGATCGGGACGTAGTCGTGCCAAGCTGCGGCGACCGCCCCCTCAGCCAGGAACGAGAGCCGAGTTTGACCTTCAAAGACGACCCTCCGTCCTGACTTGGTGATTTCAGCGATCCTCTTCATCCACTCCACTGTCTTCGCGAATTGCCAAGCTTCGCCTGATCCGTATTCCCGTATCATGTCCTCCGCGCTCGGCACGCCTAACGCGTCGAAGAAGAGAACGTCAACGTTATCGAGGGACCGCTCAGCTATAGCCCGAGCGATAGTCGTTTTGCCGGAGCCCGATGCTCCGATCAAAATAGGCACAGGCATCTTCGGGTCCTCGATCAGCTCAATGAAGCAGGGTTGCACGGGCAGGATACAATGCAAATGCTGATTGCTTCAATGAGTGATGTTGCGTCCGATTTCGCGACGCCTATGCCTTGCACCATGGTCTCGGCGTCGGCGGGCAGCTCGTTCTGCCGCACACGAATGGCACGGCAAGGCCCTCTCCGATCAGGATGCTCCCGACATCCTTCCCGTCGACCAGCAGCATGCCGCAAGAACGCCCGTGGTTGCACTTCTTCGTACCCTCAGTGCCTGGCGCACACGCGCACGCGACCTTCGTCAGCCGGGCACTGCCGCTGGCGACCAATTCCCGAAGCCGTGCCGACGCCCGCTCGCCCTGTTGGCGCTCATAGTCGCATTGCGGCGAGAAAACCTCCGGCGTGTTGAAGCCGACCAAGCGGGTTCCGGCGGCATCACCGACGACGCGGACGGTGTCCCCGTCGGTCACGGCGAACTGCTGGGCCAGCGAAACCGTCGCTGTCGCCGGAGTTGACGGAAGTTGCCCGCGCCCAAATTCGAACACCTGCTGGGCGACGGCCACAGCAGCAACAATCAGAAATCCAATTGCCAGCCTTTCAAAACGCCATTTTAGTCGTCTACCTACTCTGTCAAAACGAGGCACGAGCATTTTCTTATGTTGGCGGCGAGATCGGGGAAAGGGAACGACCGTGGATTGGGATGGGAGCGCCTTGTCAGGCTCCCCCAGAATCTCGAAAACCTTCCGCCATTGTTTGTCGGAGAGGCGAGCCTGGCCGCCGGAGCGCTGAAGGCGAGCGTGGATGTCTTCCATGAATTTCCGCTGCCAAGCCGTCAAGTTCTGGCGACGCAGCGCTGTTTCAATTTCTTGTCGTAGGTTTCCGGCCGGGTCCATGGCTATATCGCTTCGTGCGGATAGCCACACCTAAGCAGGAAGACCGGAAGAAACAATAAACTGACGTTCATTTACCAGCCAGGGATGACGGATCTCGGCCCATCCCGGACGTCAGTTGGCCGCTACGTCATTCGCGACATCGTGGAGCTTGACCGCTGAATCTTGGCTTGCCCACTTAACTAAATTCCTCACGCTCTTCATCCTGAGATCGGCCTGCACGTCATCGCAATCCTCTTCGCCCAATATGGCAAGCGCTGCGTCGATACGCTGAAACACCTCCACTTTAGTCAATTTGCTCATCGTCGTTGCTCCGTGTCATTTGAAGCAAAATATTGTGGCAAAGCGGCAAATGTCATCGTCTTGAACGCGAATATACCTACTTTTCAACGTTATCCCCACTATCCCCGACTGTAGCACCTTCGCGATGGGGAGGACGGTTCAGAATGTTATAGTCTTATCGCGCTTTGAGGCCGAGACGTTTGTCCGCCTTCGGTCCCGAGCGGTCATTGCCGCAATCTTTTCATTTAACAGTGCCAGCGGTCACGGCGGCAAGAATGAGGTTGCGGACAGCGTTGAGGTCGCTGGCAACGCCGGTGCATAGAGAGTAAATTTCCGGCGTTGGGCTAAGAAGGTCGGGGACCATAAAGGTCATCATTCCGGCTGCTCAGGCAGAGCGAACACCATTGAAGGAATCTTCTAACGCGAGGCATAGGGCGGGATTTACTCCAAGTCTCTTCGTCGCAATTAGGAACGGATCAGGCGAGGGCTTACTTGCGCGTAGTCCCCGTGTACATGCTGGGCTTCGCGGAGCAGTCGGACGATGCTTTGCCCGCGGGGTCACACACAGTTCGCCACAAGTGCGCCTATTCGCACCACATCCGATAACCCGCGCCCAGCGCTGGGTATTCGCTATTGGGAATTCAATGCCGTCTCTGTCGTCTTTAACCGTATGAACAGAGTTGGTGGTTGCGTCCGAAGAGCCCGCCGGTCGACGACGGCCACGGCGGCGCGCTGTTGGTGAGAAATCCTCCGGGGCCAAGGCCAGGTACCCAAAAACTCCGAATTTTCAGTATCTTGACGTGGTTAGTCGCAACTAACAGCGGTTCACCGGAACAGCACTTCAGAATAGAGAACCCGTCCATTAAAAAGAGACGCCCTTATGCGGATTTTGTCCTCATACGTCGGATTGAAATTGCCCCGCACGCGCTATAATAAGGCACGTCTCGCCCTGCACAGGTGGCATTATCTGCCGTAGTCGTGGATCGCCATCGCCATCAGCTAATATTCCCGACTTTTCAAATGCTTAGGCCGGTTAGTCGCAACTAACACGAATTACACCGCATGCAGGGCCTTCTCGCCGTTGTTACGAAGTAATGCCATGACAACCGGGCCGAGAGAAAACTCACCCCTCCCCGCTCGCCGCGTCAGGTCCCGCAGATAACCGCCTGGCGAATTGATCAGACTTGCGCGCTCAAGAATACAACCAACGGCGACCGCTGCGTTTTCCGGTCCCATGACCTCGCAGGCATCTTGATAGGCGGACGGGCTGATCCCCAGCATTGATCTGACCACTACGGCGGCCGACATGAGGTCTCGCCAGCTTCCCACTGCTCCGCTGGGCCCGTAGTCGGCCATCTGCTGGCAGGCCTTCAGCACAATACCAAGCGGGAAAGCTTTTAGCGGTTCAACACCTGCCCTGCCGGACTTGCTCGGCTTTGCGCCCTGCTCTTTTTCAGAGCTAGGTTCAAGTTCATTGAAGGATTCGGGATTTGAATTCTGTATGTGCTGCTCAATATGAGCAGCATTGGTGCTGCTAAAATGTGAATTCGACTGATTATCCAATTGATTAAGGACCTCTTCGCGAAGGATCTCCATCTCGTCGAGAATATCTGTTACGTCTGTCATGGTTGGAGAGCGCGGAATGCGGCCGACAAGCTCTACGTACATTGCTTCAACAGCGGCCCAGTTGCCGTCGGCGCCCTCCTCCATTGCCGCCGAAATAAGCTTTCGAACGTCCCTGCGGCAAATAGTCAGGTTCTCCTTGGCTTTCCTGAAGGCCGAACGCGCCGCGACGACTTTCTGCGCGACGAGGGCCAACTCTTCCGATCGGGCAAGGATTGGCGACAGGTCGAACCCGAACGCGTTCTCGATCTCGCCAGCGCCATTCTTCCGAGCGTAACGTTTGCCGTTGGCGCTGTCTTTCCGGACGATCAGTCCGCATTCCACGAGCAATGCAAGATGGCGACGAAGTGTCGCCCCGGCCATGCCGTGGGCGCGAAGAATCAATTGTGCGTTTGAAGGAAACACGACCAACTGTGCGTCCTGGCGCAATTCGTTTTCCGGGTAGAAACTCAGCAGCGCGTCAAGAACAGCGAGGCTGTTGGACTGCAGACCAAGCTCTTCCCGTGCTTCGGAAGCGTCCCGGAAAACCTTCCACTTCTCGACCGATTTGCCGGCCTTAATCTCGTTTGTGGCAAGCTGCCGCTTCACAAGAGCGAGCGTCATCGGCCGCCGCCCAAAGGGCGTCGTCACACTTCCAGTCTGCATCGTCTTTCACCTTTCAAAAGGCAAAAGAAATCGGCTCACCAAATCGGCGCCAAGACTCTTGACGAATATTCGTGGAAGTGCGATTCTCAGGGTGCTTAGATCTGAAAGAGGTTTCCACGACGGCGACGTTTTGGGGGCCTTTTTCTTTTTCCGCTTAATCTCCGTTGTTCAACTGGTCTGTAGCGCCGCTCTTGGAGCGATGCTCCTCAAAAAGTGCGGGCAATCGTTCAAGGACGAAGGTTGCGAAATCAGGCATCTCGCGTCGATCGATCGAGAGGTCCAACTTTGTTTTGCTCTTCGTCACCTGCGCCAGACGCACGCCCGCGGGCGTCGTCAAAAGGTCTGGAAGGCCTCGCTTTGCTAGTGCCGGTTTAAGGTGGGCGACAAGCGACTTGAACCGGTCGGGTGAGGGCAGGGCTTTCGCCTCCGCCGATCGCAAGAAGGTCGAGGCCTGCTCAAGGTCACTGTCGCGCCCCACAAGATCGGCGAGACCCACCCAACTTTTCAGCCCGATCCCGGGCGCCGAGCCGATGGCATCGATAATATCCGTGGGAATGCGGGCCACGACCGACAGCATGTTCGACAGATCGCTTTTGTAAATGGACAAAGCCGCCATCACGACATCTCTCGAAAATTGCTCGTTCAGCCGAGAGGCGAAGCGGGCCTTTTCGATGAATGTGAGGTCTTGGCGCTCATTATTTTCCTGGCCCTGGGCAATAACGAGTTGCTCGTCGGTCAAGTCCCTGACGATCGCCCTGACGGGACGGTTTAGTTCCGTGACCGCACGCAGTCGACGGTGTCCGAATGCGACTTGGTACCGCCCCGGCGTTTCCGGATGCGGGCGCACGAGGATTGGTATCTGCTGGCCTTGTTCACGGATTGCTTCAACAAGGCCATCAATTTCGCCCGGCATACGGTCCTGAACGAAAGACGGATCGATCGTATCGGTGTCGAGCTCGATGATGGTTTGGCCTTCAGCCAGGCGCCTTTCAATTTCTTCGGCACGCTCAAAACGCGCCTTGCCCTCTGCGAAAGCGCCTCCAACCTGGCTGGTGAGACGAGACGATGCCGGCGTTGCCCCTTCGGTTGGGGCTGTGCCGAGCAGTGGGAGAATGCTTCGGCTCTTAACTGGTCTTTCAACCGGCGCTGCGACGGCACCTGATGGTATCGGGGCCCGGAGGATATCCTTCCTGCTCATGGTTTTCTTCCCCATGCTTTCTTGATCAGCGATTCGATCTCATCGTTGACGTTGTTCATCGCCTCCAACGCGCGATCGTAGGTGGCGCGGGTGAATTGGCCTCTTTCAACTTCGAAAAGGGTCTGGTTCGTCAGTCCCGCATCCGAGACGGCCGTCGTCTTCAGCATCGGGAAATTCAGGACATTTTCCCCGAAAATAGCCCGCAAATAGCCGACCATCTGGTTCTGTGGCCCGTCACTCGGCTCGAAACGCGTCACGAGATAGCGCATCCAGTTATAATCGAAGCGCGCGCCGTGGGAGGAGATCTCCCGAAGCAGGTCCGAGGTCATCGACAAGAACTGGTTCATCGACATCACGTCGAGCATCTGTGGATGCACGGTGATCAAAACAGACGTTGCCGCGGTCAGGGCTGATAGCGTGAGATAGCCGAGCTGCGGCGGGCAATCGATCACGACGACGTCGTAATTCGGCGCCACCTGGTCGAGCACTTCGCTGATCCGGTGGAAGAACATCGTATCGCCGACCTTCCGCTTCATCAGCGCGCGCGGCGTATCGTGTTCGAACTCCATCAGCTCGAGATTGCCTGGGATCAGATGAAGATCGGGAATATAGGTGGCGCGGACGATTTCGCCCATTGGACGGGCGTCGTCGTAGCGTATCGCACCGTAGAGCGTCTCGTTTGCACCGACATCTGTCTCGGGTTGGTTGCCAAAGAGAGTCGACAGGCTAGCCTGGGGGTCAAGATCGATGGCGAGTACGCGGTAGCCTCGCAGAGCAAGATATTGAGCGAGGTGAGCGGCAGTTGTCGTCTTTCCGGAACCGCCTTTGAAATTCATGACCGAGATAACCTGCAACGCTTCATCGTCGCGACGGTGTGGGAGATAGCGGCGATTGCCACGGCCCACCTGGTCGAGATGCTTGCGGATCTTGTGCATGTCCTCGACAGAATATGACCGGCGGCCGGTCGGACTGGTGCTGACCTCAAGACCCTCTAGCTCGTTTGCGAGCTGACGGAGATATACTTCTTTCACGCCGACCAGTTTTGCCGCCTCTGCCGGCTGAAAGGTGCGGATGCCTTTTTCCGCCGTGGGGGGAAAAGTCGCGAGCTGATGCTCTTGCAGTTGCGCCGACAAGGAACGAGAATGGCGTTCAATCAAGCCCATCAGGTCTTCTTCTTTTGGCGGTAATTGTGCAGCGATTTTGGGCATCCCCGGACCTGATTTCTTGAAATAGCGCTTCTGAACGGAATTTCCTAATCACTCCGCTGCTGACAATAAGCAACGATTCTAACAGGCTGGCAAGCTATTTAGGGTTAACAAATCCTTAACGCTGCTGGTCGCTTGCGCCAGGAGATCCTCATATTGTTCTTCGAGAACAAGCGGTTATCGACGCCACGTCGCCGACCGTGGATTTCGGCCGTACACTGGATTCTTTCAACCAAAAGGGGCCCTGGACCCATTTTGGGCTGGCCGTGGCCCGACATGTGTCTCATCCTCACAAACCCGACGGTTCAATCGCGAGAATCACCGCCTACTGCGATTTCGCGCGCGGCATGGTTCCATGCTCGCCGTATCGCAGAGGCCACTCTGTCGAACGGGGTCCGCTCATAGTGGATCAGCCCCATCCGTGACGAGCCGGCTTGACTGCGTGCACACGATCCTGCTGATAACGTCCAACCGCTGCTGAAAAGGAGACCGAAATGCCAGCTGAAATCCGGTCACCGCGACTGGCGGTCTTGATAGATGCCGACAACGCCTCGTCCAAGATCGCCGATGGATTGTTTGAGGAAGTCGCCAAGATCGGTGAGGCAAGTGTGCGTCGGATATACGGCGATTTCTCGGGCACTAAATCTAAGGGCTGGGCCGACGTCCTGGCAAAACATGCCATCATTCCGCAGCAACAGTTCGCTTACACGACGGGCAAAAATGCCTCGGACATCACTTTGGTAATCGATGCGATGGATCTGTTGCATAGCGGCCGGTTCGATGGCTTCTGCCTTGTTTCCTCAGACAGTGATTTTACCCGGTTGGCGGCCCGCATCAGGGAACAGGGGATAGATGTCTTCGGGTTTGGCGAGCAGAAGACGCCGGAGAGTTTCCGCCAGGCGTGCCGCCGGTTCGTCTACACAGAGAATTTGCTGCCGGGAAAGGCCAAAGACGAAGGCGATGCGGCTTCGACCGACAAGCCCTTGCAGCCGCCGAGCGCGGCAGTTCCGTTGATCAAGAAGGTGCTGTCGCAGGAGGATGCCGATGATGGCTGGGTCAATCTCGGCACTGTCGGAAAACAATTGCTAAACTTGGCACCAGATTTCGATCCGAGAACCTTCGGCTTCAAGAAACTCAGCGATCTCGTTCGGAAGACGAACCAGTTTGACATTCAACAGGGGGAGGGCGCTGGATTTAAGATTCGCGCTAAGCGGTCGAGGAACAAGTGAGGTGCGTATTCTGATAAAGGCAAGCCTGCACAAACGGACTATGAAATGGTACCCGTTGATTGGGTCGCGGTTGGCTTCTTGGGACATACTCCCTTGATCGCCCATACCGCGCCGCGGAGTTGCCATTGATAAATGAAAGTCGCCGTGTGGGGAGCGGCAGACACTTTCAAATCACATTATAACATTCGTGCCGCCTTTCCGCTTCGACGCGTAGCGTTGTTGTAATAGCCAGATGCCTGCTGAACCGATCTATGGCGAGACTGTTCCATCGCCTCAGGCAGAGGAATGCCGCGATTGGCAGCTTCGGTCAGATAGCCTGACCGAAGCCCGTGCGCCGAAAACTCCCGGGCCTCTAAACCGGCTAACGCCGCCCGTTGCTTGACCACCGCATTGACAGCGCTCGGCTCCAGCGCCCGCTTCGAAACATTTCCCCACCGATCGACCTTGCGGAACACAACAGCGCTGTCGATCTTGGCAGCCTCAAGCCAGGCATTGAGCGCCTCCACCGGACGCCCGGTGAGATACACGACCTCGTCATGATCGGCGCCCGATGTTTTTGTGCGGCCGAGATGAATAGCGAGAGAGGGGAGGGGAGGGCCGTCGGGCACGGTGATTGGCGGTTCTACGCTCAGCTGCTCGACGCGCAGTCCGGCGATCTCGCTGCGCCGGCGACCGCCGGAGGCGAAGGCAACCATCAGGATCGCCCGGTCGCGTAAATCGCGCAGGCTGCCGGATGCGCAGGTCGCCAGCATCTTCGCCAGCACGTCGCCGGTGACCGCCTTGGCACTCTTGCGGCTACGTTGTCGCGGCGCGGCCCGCGCGGCAAGCCGGACGGCGGACTTGAGGGCAGGGGAGGAGAAGTTGCCGGTCATGCCGCGCCACTTGGTCAGCGTCGACCAGGTTGCCAAACGTCGGCGCACTGTGTCGGGTGCATGCGGGCCAACAGTTTTCAGAAATCCTTGGTCGCGTAGGCTGCTGTCGACATCTGCCGGCATGCCGTGGTGCGGATCGGCGGCACGCTTTGCCGGATCCCATAGGTGGTGCGCGACGAATTTCAGCAGCATCGCTTCTGGAGCCGGCCAGGGGAGGGACGTGCCGGTCGCTGCCAGCGACCAGGCCTGCAAATAGGCAAGGTCAGATGTCAGAGCGCGAAGCGTGTTTTCGCCCATGCCTTCGTTGACCAGATGCCGCAGTGTTTCGACGTCCTGGTCGGTCAGCAGTTCCGCCAGCTCGTCGCGGCGCTCCAATGGCAGCACGGCGGCAATGGTATCGAGTGCGTCGACGCGCAGATCGACAGGATTTTTCGAGCTGGACGGCTTTGGCATGACGACGCACCGAATCGACGGTTTTCAACGGCGCTGAGGCCGTGCTTCGCATCGATCCTTGCAGATTTGCGCCCTAAAATCAATCACCTCCGATAAGAGGTACTTATCGATGGTTAGAGCGCCAACCGGCAATCATACGATGTGAGGAACCCAAACTTTTACATAGAGTTCCTGTAAGACTTCGTTTATGATAAAATCAATGACTTACGATTTCGGCAAACTAGAAATTTCGCGTCTTTTGGAACCGGCGTTTCGCGCCGGTATCGCGCTCACGCGTCTCGACGAGCGCATCGCACGATCGACCCTAGGAACCGGCTTCCTCGAACGCACCCAGTTCACCGATGCCTGCGCGTCACTGTGGATCGACGGCGAATTGGTGCATCTCGAGGACTTGGTCCTGCATGATGCCACGCGCGATATTCGCACACCCACCCACGAACTGACAATCGCCCGTGACGTTCTGCGCACCCGCCGACGGATCGCTGCGCAGTCTCCGGATTGGGCGCTGTCCGCCGACGGTATCCGAGTTTTGCGACAGACGTCAGACATTAGTCCGGTTGGAGCCGAAGCGGTTGATCCAGCCGGTGCCACCAACCGCGTTGCGGGCGATCCAATTGCGGAGCGGGAGGATGACGACGTCGGAAATCTCGCCGGTGTCGATTACGCTGCCATCGATGCGGTGCTCGCCCGATCGGAGGCTGCGATCGAGAATGCAACCCGGCCTGGCCGTGGAGGCGGCCAAGACAAAGATCCGATGATCTACGATCTCGACTGGGACGAGGATGCCCGGCTTGACGAATGGCGCGGCGCGCTGCGGCAGGCACAAGATTTGCCGGCGGTGCTGCAGGCGATCATTGCCCTCGATGCGTGGAACGAACTTTCGGTCCTGCAGCACGCGCCCTGGATCGGCCGGCTGTTGGCTGCGTCGGTTCTTCGAGAAGCCGGCATTACCACCGGCGCGCATCTCGCCTCGATCAATCTCGGCCTGAAAACCGTCCCCGTCGATCGACGCCGCCATCGCGATCGTCAGACGCGGCTGCTCGCCATCGCCGACGGATTTCTGGCGGCCGCCGAGATCGGGCTGAAAGAACATGACCGGCTGACGTTGGCTAGGACGTTGTTCGCGCGAAAACTTGAGGGGCGACGGACATCGTCAAAGTTGCCGGAGCTTGTTGAATTGGTGATGGCGAAGCCATTGGTGTCGGCCGGGATGGTCGCCAAGACGCTCGAGGTGACGCCGCAGGCGGCGCGGCGGATCGTTTTGGAACTTGGGCTTAGGGAGATGACGGGGAGGGGGAGGTTTCGGGCGTGGGGACTTGTCTGAAAGTTGGATCCCAGATGAGCGTGTCACGACGATGTTTGAAAAAGCCTCTCGTCAGTGTCCTGTAGTAGCATCGCGCCGGTAGGCATATAAAATGCAGGCAGCTATTCGTAAAGTCGTTGCAACCGCTGATATAATGGGAAAGATTTAGATCCAGTGATTTCCACGCACCCTGCGTTGTTGGTGCGCGTTCGTGGAAGCTCGCTGCTATGGGATGGGCTTTTGAAAGCGGGCGGGGATAACTTGGCGAAGACCAGTGACGACACACACCGGAAAGCTGCGAAGAAGCCGTATGGTGATAGATCTGACCTCGAGAAGCTTCAATCACAGTGGAATAAGCTTTCGGGGTTGCATCTGAGAGATGAGCCGTCGGCAGCCATTGTCCGTTGCGCTACGGCAGCAGAGATAGCCGCGAATTATGCAGTACGGACGGAATGGGCTCGTCAAACCGAATTCGATGCGGTCATCGTTGACCAGTTTTTGCGGTGGGCCAACGGTTTGCACGGCAAGGTGACACGGCTTTTCGTTCCAGTATATTTCGCTCATCCGGCCAAGAGCAAAACCGCTAAAGCCCTGATCAAGTATGCAGAGACTATAAATACCATCCGCAATGCAGTGGTTCACCAAGGTACTTTCAGCAATGCTGCCGAGGCTGAGGCGGCGATCGCTGAGGCGAGAACTTTCATCAATCTGATTGTCGGTCTTTCCATCCCCGGCTTCGATATCGCCGCCAAGGCGACCAGCAAGTAGAAGAACGGGATCGGAAGAAGGATGAGCGACGTTAGCTCGGTAGAAGAGATATGGGATGTCGACGTCACTGTCGGCTTGACGACCCATACCAGGCATCGGCATATTCCAAGCCCGGTATCGCAGGGTTTCGTTGCGCCGGATGCTACTTCGACGCTGACGTTTTCACCAATCGCTTTGGCGGCGGCCGTTGCGAGAACCGCAACGACACGTCAGGCTCGACCACAACTTCTCGCCGCTCTCCAGAGGAGCGCGCAGGCCCAGATGGAATGTCTGGTGTCGAACCAGTCAACCTTCGAACTGTCTGCGGACTTTGGGGATCTCGCCGATACCGAGCGGACACTGTTCACCGCAAGATGTGGCGCCGGGATCACCGACCTTTACATGAACGCTCTGGGCTATGTGTGGCGCGCCAACGCGGCCTGCCTCGCTCGCACGCTCGATCCCCATGCGGATTTTCTCTACGACGGTGGCAGCGTGTCGGGGCACGGCGTCGTCCTCGCCGAGGCACATGGCACTTTCGCTTCCAATGCGTCGGCAAAGACCGTCGCGGCAAGGGCGAAAAGCAAATACGGCCGACAGGTAAAGCCCTTTGTGAGCAAGCCGTCGCCATATGGCAAGGTTGTCCATGGCTATTCGGTTGCCTTTGGTTCGCAGCCTGGTACAGCCGGCGCGTTTCTGAGCGTCGCAGAAACGAGGATCGCCAGGCCTAAGAAAGCTCCGTCGCCACCCCCGACCACTGGCCAGGCTCCCGCAAGCGCAGGAGTTTCGACTGCGATGGCGATGACCACTTATAGGTCGAACTTTCTTCTGATGGGCGCTGTTGCGGTGATTGATTGGATCGACTGGATTGGTGGGATCGGGTCGTTTCCAACTGATCCCGGGCCGGTGACTTTTATCCGGGTGCCTTATGCGGGCCGCTGGTACCTGGGGAGCGTTTTCTCTTCGTGGCCGGCGCTGCACCCTGATTGGTGGGCAGACCATCATTGGCACGATGCGGTCTGGCGCTCGCGGGCCGTCCGCAGACTCTTTGCTCGGGGACTGCCAAGTGAGGCCTTTAATTGGTTCGTCATCGAGGAGACGGCCTGCCAGACTTTCTTGAATAGCCTGACGGGCATCATCAGGGCCGGCGGCGACCTGCCCGTCGGCTTCCTCGAACTACCGAGTTTCGAGCCGGTAGGGTTTGGCTTCGGCGGTGATCGAAGCGGACGTCTGTCAGAAGGCGCCGAGTATAATTACGCGCTGTTCCGGGACGGTCTCGCTCTTATCGGAGACCCGTTTTGGCTAAGGAAATTCGAGACTAGGCAATGGTCTCCAAAGGAAGGCTTTCTCGGATAGAGCAGGAAGAGATTGGCGGGAGCGGCATGATAAGCAGGGGTTCTGAATGGCGTCGGTGGGAGCCGCATATTCATGCGCCGGGCACGGTAATGAACAATCAGTTCAGCGGGCCGGCGGCATGGGAAGACTATCTAGCGGCGCTTGAAGCCGCAACGCCGGTCATCGAAGCCATTGCCGTTACGGACTACTACGTTACCGAGACGTATCAGCAGGTCTTGCAATACAAGGCCAGCGGGCGGCTTCCCGCCGCCCGTCTGATCTTTCCCAACGTCGAGCTTAGATTGGATGTCGCAACTGCCAAGGGCGGATTTGTGAACCTCCATCTTTTCGTCAGTCCGGAAGATGCCGATCATGTCGAGCAGCTGCAGCGCCTCCTGTCTCGCCTTCATTTTACTATGCAGCAGGACCGTTACGACTGCACCCGTGCCGATTTGATTCGCCTGGGCAAGAACGCGGATCCCGCAATAGTCGATGATCGCGCGGCGCTCGCCTATGGCGCCAATCAGTTCAAGGTCAATTTCCGGGAGCTTCGCGAAGTGTTCGCCGAGAGCGGATGGGCGAAGAAGAACATCGTGATAGCCGTTGCAGGCGGCGCAACTGACGGCACTTCCGGCGTCCGAGAAGCTGCGGACCAGACCATCCGGCGGGAGATCGAAGGCTTTGCGCATGTGATTTTCGCCAGCAGTCAGGCTCAGCGCGAGTTCTGGCTGGGCCAGCGGGATCTGGATGAGAAGGAAATACGCGCGCGGTATGGCGGCCTGAAACCCTGCCTTCATGGAAGCGACGCCCACAAGCTGGAGGATGTGGCGAGCCCGTTCGGTAACCGGTTCTCATGGATCAAGGGCGGCCTAGAATTCGACGCGCTGCGGCAAGCCTGCATCGATCCCCGCGGTCGAGCCCACGTGGGCGCCGAGCCGCCCAGCTCCGCGACGCCCTCCCAGGTTATCTCGGAAGTTCAGATAATCAACGCGCCCTGGCTGAAGACCACGACGATCCCGCTCAATCCGGGTCTTGTTGCGATCATCGGCGCTCGCGGTTCGGGCAAGACGGCGCTCGCAGACATGATCGCGGCCGGATGCGATTCCATATCCGATGAGGCCTGGGCGGCCGATGAATGGGCAAACCCATCCTTCCTTGTTCGGGCACGACCAGTGATCGGTCGTGCCAAGGCGAAAATCAATTGGGCGGCAGGGGAGCCGACCACGCGGGCGCTGGACGGATCGGACGCCAATGGCTCAATGAGCTATCCACGTGCGCGTTATCTTTCGCAGCAGTTTGTTGAGGAACTTTGTTCGTCGAGCGGACTGACCGATGGGCTTTTGCGCGAGATCGAGCGCGTCATCTTCGAAGCCCATCCCGATCACGACCGGGATGGTGCCCTCGATTTTGCGGAGCTGCTAGAGCAACGCGCCTCCCGTCATCGCCTTGCCCGTGACCGGGAAGCGGAAGCCGTGTCCCAGATTTCCGAGCGTATCAGCATCGAGTTGGAGAAGGAGAAACTGGTCGCCAGTTACGAGGCGCAGGTTGCCCAGAAAAAAAAGCTCGTGGATGCCTATACGGCGGACCGAGCAAAGCTTGTTTCGGCGGGCAGTGAACAGCGTGCGCAGCGCCATACCGAGCTAGCCGGCGCGACCAATCAGATCAGGAGCACGTTGCGAAGGTTCACGAACCAGCGACAGACCTTCCTGGCTCTCCAGGACGAAGTGAAGGATCTGCGCCGCAATCAGGCTCCTGAAGCTTTGCGACAGACCCAGGCGCGGCACACTCATAGCGGCATGTCGGAGGACGAATGGGCGGCCTTCACTCTCGACTACAAAGGGACAGTGGACGACAATCTGAGCGGTTTCGTGAAGTGGGTCGACGGTAAGATCGCGGAACTGAAGGGGACGCCTCCCGCAGCCGGAGATGCCCACACGGCATATTTTGCCGATGATACCGATCTTGCGACGCTTTCGCAGGCTATGCTTGAAGCCGAGATGGCGCGGCTTGAAAAGCTGGTCAGCTCCGACAAGGAAACGCAGCGTCAGTACACCGCTCTCTCGGGTAGAATAGCGACCGAGACGGCCGGGATGCAAACGCTGGCGGGAAAGCTGGAGGACAGCAAGGGCGCGAAGGAGCGTGCGCGGGAACTTCAGACCCAGCGCGAAGAGGCGTATGGCAGGGCTGTAGACGCGCTTGTCGCCGAGCAGAGTGTTCTGCAAGACCTGTATGGGCCGCTGATGGCACGCCTCGCCGCTGCGTCAGGCACGTTGAAGAAGCTGTCCTTCTCGGTCGCGCGTGTGGCGGATGTGCCCCAATGGGCGGAGCAGGCCGAAGAAGGGTTGATCGATCTTCGCAAGGGTGGCGCGTTCAAAGGCAAGGGAACGCTCCTGCAGAAAGCGAATGAGACGCTGAGGAAGGCCTGGGAGACAGGTTCATCCGTTGAGGTGGTTGCGGCGATGGCCGAGTTCCGCCGCCGCTACCAGAAGGATCTGCTCGATCATTCGCCGGTCGCGCATACCGAGCAGGCCGAATTTCGTGCTTGGTCCAAAAAATTTGCTCAATGGCTCTTCAGCACCGATCACATCGATATTCACTATGGAATTGAGTATGACGGCGTGGATATCCGCAAGCTATCGCCGGGCACGCGCGGCATCGTCCTTCTGCTGCTTTATCTCGCGTTGGATGACGGCGACGGCCGTCCGCTCATCATCGATCAGCCGGAAGAGAACCTCGATCCCAAGTCTGTTTTTGAGGAGCTTGTGGGCCTATTCATCGACGCGAAGTCCAATCGCCAGGTGATCATGGTCACCCACAATGCGAACCTCGTGATCAACACGGATGCCGATCAAATCATCATCGCAGAATCGGGCCCGCATCCGCATGGCTCCTTGCCGCCAATCACCTATCAATCGGGCGGCCTGGAGAACGCGGCGATCCGAAAGGCGGTTTGCGACATTCTGGAAGGCGGCGAAGGTGCCTTTCAGGAACGCGCTCGACGGTTGCGGGTCAGGTTAGATAGATAGAGTTACCTTATAGCAGCGACCAGCTTTTGAGTTCGAGCTCAGCTCTCAGGATTTTCTGGCAAGGAGTAGCAATTGATACCGAATGATTTGCGTAATGGACCTCGTTGATCCGAGTTGGACCGCACCACGCGCCGGTCATGATTGGCGTGAGGAAGACATTCTTGCCGCGACGACGTGGTTGAAAAGTTTCGTGAAGCGCGATGATTGGGAACGGCGGATGGAGAAGGTCCGATCCAATTACGACGCGGCTCGCGTGAATCTTCACGGAGGGCGTTTGGTCCCGCTGTTCGATGAGCGAGACGCAATCGCGTGGCTGATTTTTCAGGCCGAGGATTTTGCACGCAGCGGCTACATTGGGACCCTCTAGAGACCGCCAAGATTGCGCCGGTTCTTACCCGCCTTGGAGAGGATCTCAGCATCGTTAAATCGATCGGTCACGTCGAAAAACGTGCTGAGAGGTTGATGACGAGCGAATCGAGGCAACCAGAGAGCGGTCTCTTTGAATTGTTGGTTGCGCTAGCTTATAAGCGGCGTCAGTGGCCCACAGTGGATTTTCTCGATGAAACGCCGGGTCGAGGAAAGACGCCAGACCTTTTGGTTTCAAGACCGAGGACCCAATGGGCTGTCGAGTGCAAGCGGCTCCGGCCGGCAGCTTACTCTGTTCGCGAAAATGATCACGCTCGACGCCTGTCCCGAGGCGTTCACGAAGTCAGCCTCGAGCATTCGCGATCAATCCGGATGCAGGTCATATTCCATCACGAACTATCGTTGCTGCCAGACGACTATTTAAAAAAGCGCGCACTAGCGTTTATCGATAACCCGGAAGAGCGGCTATGGGTCGAGGAGGGCTCGGTTGGAATTATTGGCAATATCGACTGGCGGCTCATCCGGCATGTGATGAGGCGCGACTTCGTTTATTTTGGCTCCAGCAGGATGGTTGAGCTGCTTCTGGGCGAATACGACCACCAATTCTCTCACGACATGGCAGCTAAATGGCGATCCTGGGATCAGCGCTCGCTTTATGCAGATGCAGTCTATCAAGCTAGTGTCGTCAGCTGGCAAAGTAACAGTGACGAGGCTCTCCGCCAAAAAGCACGGCATTTCCGTTCCGTAATCGCAGGGGCAAACGCCCAGTTGCCAAGCGACTTGCCGGGAGCAATCCATGTCGGAATAGGCTCTATGGATGGCAACGTGATCGATGCTTTTAGGCATGTCCGTAATAGAAAGATGCTGAGAACATTCCAGCGGGTATGATTCCGGAGCTCACGACGCGGCCCGATGAATCCTGGGCCACCGAATTGATCTGACGCTTCGGGAGGCAGATTATATAGGCGCGAAGAGGCCTGAAAGAACCGATTTCATCGGTGCCCCGGCCCGTGGACGTCAGCAACCTTAGACACAGTGGTCTTCTCTCGACCGAAGCCGGCATTGACACACTTATCGACCGCGGGATCTGCTCGACCAATGGCAGCGCCATGCGCCTTGCACAGCAAGCTTGCCGGGTGTCGCCCTATCCAGATCTCGAGAAGGGTCTCTATCTGTTCGAACACCGGCGGTGCTACGACGAGATCATCAGCTTCAGCAATGCTCTGTGCTACAAGGGGAAGCTGCGACCGCTGCGGGGAAAGGCACCAACGAACGCCAGCCTTCCAGCGCTTGGGTATCTGCACATAGATGGCCGTGCACTGACCGCGGGAAGCAGCCGCTGCAATCCGCTCGAGGCGCAAACGATTGCTGCTTGGCTTGCTGCCAACCGGGCTGGACTGGAAGCGCGCTATGGCAGGCCGTTGGAAAAGATTGTCGCCATAGTAACTCCCTTTGGCCGACAGGTTCGCGAAATTCGGGAAGCCTGTGCCAACCGCAAGATCGTGGTCGAAGGACGCGAGGGCATGACCATCGGAACGGTCCATGTCTTGCAAGGCGCCGAACGACCCGTCGTGATCTTTTCGCCCGTCTATTCGAAACATGTAGACGGGGGGTTCATCGACGGCTCGCCCAGCATGCTGAACGTGATGGTCTCACGGGCAAAAGACAGTTGCCTAGTATTTGGCGATATGGATGTTATGGCGACAGCGAGAACGGGGTCGCCGAGGGCAATCGTCGCGGACTTCCTGCTCGCGTCAGAGGGGAACGCGCTCGAGTTTGCGGTCGAGCAGCGCGAGGACCTAAAGCAAGGCGTTGGTCAGATTCAAATGCTGCGAGATGCAGCTGGCCATGATGCGTTCCTGCTGGATGCGCTGTCCGGCGCTGGCCGACGCTACACCATCGTCAGCCCGTGGGTGATCGCATCTACAATGGAGCGTGTTGGGCTGCTGGCCGCATTCGAAGCGGCGGTTGTGCGCGGCGCTGAGATCGACGTATTCGCTGATCCACTTCTCAACATGGGCAAGGCTGCCGATGGCTTGACCCAGATTGATGCCGTCGAGAAGGCCTTCTCAAGGATCGGAGTTAGGCTGCACAAGCTTCCGAAGTTGCACAGCAAGATCGTGGCGATCGACAGCGACCTTCTTTGCATCGGGTCTTACAACTGGCTCAGCGCCGATCGTTATGGCCAATACGCGCGCCACGAAACGTCGTTTGTCTATCGAGGCCAGCATCTGGAGGAAGAGATCAGCACCATCGTCGGCAGCCTTCGGCGCAGAGAGGCGTAATCGTTCGAGTGCGATCATAGGGCGAATTGTCCCCTGCGGCGCTGGTTAAAATTTGAGGGTTGTGAGTTCGTATCCGCTCAAGTGGTGATGCCGATCTGCTAGCGTATTGTCAGCGGAAACGGATGTTCCACTAGCTACTGGCCTGAAGTAGATGAGGGTGGGTGTCGTCTGCCGCGTCTCGTTCTAACCAACCGTGAACAGCGAATAGGGGGCCGGGTATGGGTTGCCCTGCCGGTGGCCTCATTGAGGTGCCCCTCTTCAAAAAGACGACGACGGGCGATGTCTTTTTGAACGAGGTCAAAAATGGATCTCGGTTTGCGAAGAGGGCATTCAGCCCGCCTAGCGCCACCAGCCCTTCTTCCGGGTCAGAATCCCTCTGGCCCCGGCACTGTACTTGATGCTGTCGTCTGAAGCTCGGGTCAGCGTCACGGTCACGATGCCCCCCATGCTCCAGTCGACGAAGGTGTAGGTGAGCTTATCGCCGCTGATCGCGCCGTTGGTGAACTTGACCGTGTGACTTCCAGAGACCGTTTGGCCGGTTGCTCGGCTGCCTTTGACATCGATTGTCAGCTCAACGTTTTCTTTGGGAGCTACCGTGCCGGTCCAGCGTCCTTCAAAGAACCTGGGGTTCATCCGTTCCTTTTTGAGCGCGGGCTTCCTTTCTGCTGGCCTGGCTTTATCAACGTACGCCGTGCAGCTTTCGACCTTGAAACTGCGGCTGGCAATCGGCGCAGCACCCTTTATCGACTGCAGTAGTTTGTTTCCGTCTTTAACTACTGTCTGATGCGGTGCGTTTTCGAAGATGTAAGCAATCTTTGAGCAGCTTGGTGCCGAGCTGTGTATCGTCACGTCAGCTGTGTGCTGGGGCTTCGCGTCCTTCGCATTTTTGACCGTAATCATCCCCTGGCAGGTGCCAGCCACCTTCGTAAAGTCGCATTCGGCTGCGGATGCTTGAGTTCCATACCAGGCAGCAGCGCTGGTGATAACAACGCTCGACAGGAAAATGCGGTTCATGGTCTCGTCCCTCGATTGCTGGACCTATGGCAGGGGCATTCACGCAGCCGGGATGGTAGCAAAGTCGGGCTAGGTGGTCACTATCCCAGGGCCGTAGCATACAGGGCGCAACGGCCGGTCAGGGTTCCTGACAACCGCCGCTGTATGATCCGCGCACTTCATCCGACGGATTTAACGACTAACGAGAACTGCTGCGCAACCCCTCCATATATTCATTCTGCCAATATCGCCTGCACCCCAAAATAGCTCACTGCGGCCAGTAGCAGCAATCAGACCTTCGCCTCAGGCAAATGACGGGGAGGATAAGGTTCCGGGGTGGGGGCGCTTTTACAATCGCTGTAAAGGCCGGCGATACTCGACTCCACCGCGCAAGAGCATCTGTTGCTGGCTTGCAACATTGGGTTGATTTCATCTCGCGTCCATTCGCGATTCTTTGCTTAGAATGTGAGAATTTAGTAGAAGAAGATACATCGGTGAATCCTGTGGGGTGAATATGTTCGGCTGGATATTGCCTGTTCTGCAAGTGGGTCCGTTCAAAAAACAATATTTAGCCAGGGACCGAGATATGGCATTGCATTTGATGCTGCTTGGATCGGTTGCGGCGCTTGTCGCTGCACCTAGCTTCGCTGCCGACGCCATTGTTGCCGCCGAGCCAGAAGCGGTCGAGTATGTTCGCGTCTGCGACGCGTACGGCACTGGATACTTTTATATCCCCGGCACCGAAACCTGCCTCAAAATCGGTGGTTACCTGCGCTTTGAGGTTTACGGTGGGCCAGATGAAAAAGGCACCTCTGACTGGAACGCTCGCACGCGAGCGCATGTTCAGTTTACGTCGAAGAGCGACACTGAATATGGTCCACTAACCGGCGTTATCGTTATGCGCAACAACGGCGACAACGCATCAACCGGTACCATGCTTGACTCGGCTTACATCGACATTGCCGGGCTGCGTGGTGGGATGATGACTTGAGCGGCGAGCCAGACGTCCTGTCGAGCTTCGAGACGCTGCATAATTCCATCCGATACCAATACGAGACCGGCGATTTCTATGCTGGCATTAGCGCCGATGAGTTGGAAGATGGCTACTACAAGCTTGGCGAGCAATCAAACAACGTCGGTATCGCATTCGGGATCGGGGACAAGATCGGTAGTGTCAGTTATCAACTTACCGGTGGGTATGACACGGACAATGAAGAAGGCGCGATCCGCGGCATGATCTTCGCAGATCTTGGCCCTGGTACTTTGGGTCTGGCAGGTGTGTGGGCCTCTGGGCCGAACTCCTACTATGCCCAATCAGAATGGACTGTTGCCGCCGAATACGCTTAGAAAATTACAGACAAATGGTCAGTGACCCCTATGGGTCAATACTTCGGCAAATATGCCACCGACACAGACAATGGCGCTATTCCCGCATCATTCGATGGACTTGGCGATGCGTGGGAGGTCGGCGTTACCGTTGATTACCACATCGCTGAAAACCTCTATGCTAAGGGAACAGCCAAATATCTCGATGCGGAAGATGGTGAAGACGTGACAAGTGGCTTCTTCCGTTTGCAGCGCACATTCTAGCCGACGCTGCTCCTTGACTGGCCTGGAGAGCCATACGCAGGCCGACTTCTCAATTGCACAGACCTCTGCCTGGCACGGACAAGCGCGACATTGTCTAATGGGCGACCGTCAATTTCCGACGCTATAGTCGCAAATAAAAGCTGGCCAATAACAGGCGTTTAGTGGTGCTTAGGACCAAGAGTGGTTTCCCGGCGGACTTCGGGTCAGCGATCGTGATCACATCTGCAATAAACAGATTGAACAAAGTACCATCTGAAACGACTCAGGTGATTGTCGAAGCGATTGCTGATTTTTAGAACGTGCTTTCACAATTTGCCCAGGTCATGTGCCTGACCGGATGCTCGTAGTTCTTCCAGGGTCTTTCCGACACAACTGCCACCGCCCTTGCCGCCGACTGCCTTGGCGTGACCGTCGAGCGAGATCGTTCCGGCAATACTGTCGGAGGCCACATAAGTCGCCAGGCCATCTTCCGTCACCCTGGAAAGGTAGAAGGCGTGGACCGTGGTCTTGTATTTGCACTGAATGACGATGGGGAATTTTCCAAAAGGGTCGTCAGCTGCATGAACGGTCGAGACACTAACTGTTTGAAGGGCGGCGGCGACGATCATCGCAGCCACTGTTCCAAGGTGTTTCCCTATACGCCGCTGTGCTAGATGAGTCATCGCTAGAACCCCTGTTTGTTATTGTCTGACAGCGACGCGAGGCCGCTGACCGTAATTGCCGAACCTGACGTTGTCCCTGCTTACCTGCCTGCCTTCGCAGTAATGGCCTGGCTTATTTCAAATCGATATTCGTCGTTGCGAAGCGGCTTGATCGTGAGACGCATTGCCGCAATATTCTCGATCTGCAGGACGAGTTCGGCGCGCAGATCGTCAACGACATCGTAACAATCGTCGACATCAATGCTCGGCCCGACACGCCCTAGCCAGCTCGCATATGCCGCGCCGACGGTGCGCTTAATTCGAGCTTATCATTTCCGCGCTAGCGGATTCGATGGCGATCCCTGATCCCCGAAGTCCGCCCAGAAAACGGTCCTGGTCTTCTTTGCGCTGCAGGCGCAGGGAGACTTCCCGGCGAATGTTCTTCATCATCTCAGGCGCGTTAACGTTCAACCAGTCCCTTTCCTTTGTTGCTTCCGCGGACTTTCCTTCCGCGCCGAGGATCGACAGGAGTACCAGGCGGTGCATCGGGTTGTATTCCAGGTCGCACATGCGGGACCAAAGTTCAGCGGCTTGCAAATCACCCCTCGTGAAAGCGCACAGCGCCATTCCAACCTCGTAGTAGCCCTTGGGGCCGGCCCCTTGGTTCAGTGCCCTTGAAATGAGCTCGCAGCCTGATTGCCATTTTCCGGACATCGCCAGTCGCAGACCATACTCGCCTGCGACTTCCGCATCGTTCGAATTCTGCGCATAAGCGGCTGCCCCGGCCTTCAACGCCTTGTCAGTGTCGTTGTTGAAGAAGCTGACCAGCATCGTTGCCTGAAGCGCGCGCGTATCGTTTGGCGCAATCGAAGTTGCGCGCTCTGCTGCATCGGTTGCGAGTTCCATGGTTGCGGCCTCAGGTACCATGCCTAGTTTGTAGCGGAACCTCATCGCGTCAAGGTAAATCAGCGAAAGCAGCGCCCACGACCTGGCACTCTTTGGGGAACGCAGCGTCGCGCGCTGTAGACATTCACGGGCTGCGGTGTGGCTTTGCAGGCTCATTGCGCGGCGATAGCTGTAATATGCCGACGTGCAGTCATAGGCATCTGCGGCCGCGTTCACATCAGGCCGGGCTGCGTTGTCGTTGTCGGACAGGAAGACTGCGCCGTAGGGCTGGGCGACCGCGATCGCGATCTGCTGGCCGATGTCCGCCTGGATCTGCAGGATGCTCCTGACGCGAAGGTCCGCGTCGTAGTTGTTTGCCCAGACCACAGCGGCATCAGACCGACGCACGAGGCGCAGGATCGAGCGCAGTTTGTCGCCATCACGCTGAACGCTGGCCTGCAAACTGTAGCCCGCCGTGCCTTTGTAGTTCGCCTTGGACGGATCGACGACAACCACGAGGTCGTTGAATGTTGCGAGCTGACCGATAACTTCGTCCCTGAGGCCCTGAGCGATGTCGAATTCACGACCGTCAGGATCGTCAGTCTGAAACATATCGACGACGACCATGGGCCCCGATGAACCTGCCGGGCTATCGTGCAGTGTGAAAATGTCTGGCGTGGCCATGACATAGAAACCTGCCACGGACATTGTGACGAGAGCGCCGATCAACAGCGCAGCCATGGACAGCTTTTGACGGCCCCGGCCATTGCTCGATGGTAGCAGGTCGATGTGCCCCGTATGCTCCGACTGACCTGCAGAATGCGACCCCCGCGCATACTCGAAGCGCGGAACATAGCCGCCCTTCGGTATCGTGATCACGATCGCGTCCGACTGACCGGCGACCAGGTAGTAGCGCTCAAGGCCCCGGCGAATTCGACCGGCCTCTATTCTGACGACGGGATCGTTCTGGGCGTCGAAGGAATTTTGCCGACCGAAAATCTCGTTTGCGATCGTAAACGCCTTCAGGTACTGGGACCGCCCCTCCAAGGTCTCGGTCACGACGAACCGAAAGAACTTCCTGCCGCGCTCGGGCAAGTGAAAGTCGGCACTCGCTAGAACGCGCTCCATTTGCTGCAGGATGTCTTCGATCTTGGGTCCTTGCTCGCTCAACGGCTCGGCTTTTGCGGTGCTCATGATGCCCTCCACCCGATCACGCAATTATTCTTTTTAGATCACCCTAACGAACGATACCCTATAAATGAATGGTTTCAATAGCTTTGTTAGATGCAAGCTAAAGTAGTTGCGTTCGCATGACTGGCGACGTCGAGGCATTCGGTACAGGCAGCATTACCTTGCCGGAGGTGAATACCATCCGTATCAGTTCGGCAGGATTACGCGCTTCCATCTTGGGCATGGCATTGGAGCGATGAACCTCGACCGTGCGTGAACTGATGCCGAGATTGAGGGTCGAGATGACCCGCTATATGGTCCACCACGGCGGCGACGTCGGGATGTCAACGTTTTTGCCGGCGCGCATCTGGGCCTGATCGTAGCCGAGATGGAGATGGACAGCGAGAACGACCAGCCCTCGCTACCGCTTTGGCTTGGCGAGGAGGCCACCAGTGACGATAGGTGATATTGCAATCATGCAACGGCCGTTGCTTAAACCCGCTGGCTTGGAAATATGATACGCGGCGAGTGAGGTAAGATACGGGTGTTACGCTTGCCGGTCTCGGAGCCGTCGCCTAGGGGATGGATGTTTATCAATGGACGTGTGGAAATTGCCCACCATCAGGGCCGACACGCGCAAGAGAAGTTGTCGCCGGAAGAATGTTTCGGCGAATGATGCCCAACAATGCCCAAACCACAGGGACCGACGTCGTATTGTTGCTACTGGTTAAGCCGCGACTGCGAGCCTGCCGCTTCCGCCTCAACTGCGTTCTTATAGATCCGAGGATTTCATGATTAAACCATCGATCAGAAGGCGGATCGTTTCGATCGTGGTGGGACTGACGATCCTCATGGTTGCGACTTCGGTGCTCTCGATGGTGATGGTCGGGCGGGTAGGGCGCCTGCTTGACGAACTGAAGGCGAGATATAATCCCGTCAACGCTCATCTGACACGGATCGAGACTCTCTCGCTTGAACGAGCACTGACGCTCCGACGTCTCGTTATCGCGAAGCTGCAGCACCCGCCCGATGAGGAAGCTTTTACGGCCCGCAAGCAATTGTTCGAAGCCAAGGCCGCGGAGGTTGACCAGGAAGCGCAATCTGCCCGCCAACTGATCAACGAAATGATAGCAGACCCGCGTGTCGCCTCTGACAAGGTGGGGTTGGCGCGCATCGAAAGCCGCATTGAAGGCCTGATGAGCGACGGGCGGCTTCTCCTGACCCAAGCTAACGACGCTCTATTTGCTGCGCTTGATTCACGGGACTTTGCGGAAGTGGCAACCCTTCTCACCCGCGTCGATCTTCTGCGTGACGAGCTGTCTCAAAGGATCGACGCGTTGCGGGAGGCAATGGCCGGAGAGAGTGATCGCGCTATCGAAACGATAAAGGCTCAGCAGTCCGAGGCGGTGGTCATTTCTGCCATCGCGACGTTTCTCGCAGCTCTCGTAGGATTGATATTCGCCAATCTTGTGAGCGGAGGTATCGTTCGGTCGGTGCGCAAGTTGCTCGATGGAACGAAGGCCATCGAGGCCGGCCATCTCGATCAGTCGATCGATGTAACAACGCGGGACGAGATTGGCGAGCTGAGCGCCGCATTCAACCGTATGATCGTGCAGTTGCGCGTCAACCGGCGGGTCAAAGAAACATTCGGCAAATACATTGATCCTCGGGTCGTCGAAGGGCTCATCGATCAGCCGAACATAACGGCAGCGGAAGGCCAGCGTCGGTTGATGACGGTTATGTTCTGCGACCTGAAGGGTTTCACTACCTTGAGTGAAGGCTTGGTGCCCCAGGGCTTGGTGCGGGTGATGAATCGATACTTTTCGCTGATGTCTGAGCCGATCCGAGCCAACGGCGGCATCATCGACAAGTACGTCGGTGACGGCATCATGGCATATTGGGGTCCTCCGTTCGTTGGGGAGGCTGATCACTCCCGTCTGGCATGCCTCGCCTCGCTGGAGATGATTGGGCGCATCGACACGCTTCGCCGGGAAATTCCGGAGATTTTGGGTGTCAGGGATACTCCAATGGAAAACTGCGATCTCAAAATAGGCGTCGCCACAGGCGAGGCACTGGTCGGAAGTATCGGCTCCGAAATCATGATGAGCTACACGGTAATGGGCGACGTTGTTAATCTCGCCTCTCGCCTGGAGGGTGCCAACAGGTTGTACGGAACCCGGAACCTCGTCTCCGGAAAGACAGTTGCCGTAGCGAGCCAAACTCTTGAGGTTCGAGAAATCGACAGCATCGTCGTCGAAGGCCAGACACGTGCGGAGGCGATATTTGAGATCCTCGGACGCCGTGGCGAAGTTACGACCGAACGACTGGCATCGCGTGATTTCTATGAGATGGGTTTGGCGGCTTACCGCGAACGTCGCTGGGAGGACGCGGAATCTGCTTTCAAATCATCGCTGGCGTTGATCCCGGACGACGGACCATCGCTCACTCTACTAACCCGCGTTGAGGGAATGGAAACGGCACACCTTTCTGTGGACTGGGACGGTTCGTGGCGTATCGCAAAATAGCATTGGTGCAACTGGCGTTCGCGATGATGTGGGGCAGAGAATGACGGTAGTCCTTCCGGACGCGTGCCTCCGTCGTGTAATGTTTGTCGTACTTTCTTACCGCCACGAGCAACGTCATACTCGGATCGACAAGCCGGCTAGTGAGGGATTAAATTTCACACGGGCTAAAATGAAGTTCCCGATCGCACTCACTTGTTGCTAATGGTCGTGCACAGCTATCAAATGATCTGCGGCCGCCAAGAGGCACGGTTGCGAGCCTATGCCCACACGTGCCAGTATCGCAGTTCGCGAAGAGAAACCGGTCATAACGTCTCTTCTCCAGTTGATCAAGCTCGCAGAAAGGAATTCAGATGGCTCAAGCTCTTCACCCCGCAACTGTCGACCATTTGCCGGGGTTCATCACGGAGCCTGGACAGACCGACTATCTGTTCGTGGGAGTTGTCATCTTCCTGGTCCTCTTAGTCTTGATCATAGGCAATCTTTATTTCCAGCTCCACGCGGTTCCGGAGCGGATGGCACATCGAACAAGCAAGGTGCAGATGGAGATTGTGGCTGTATTGGCACTTATTTCGCTCTTTACGCATAATCATCTTTTCTGGATCGCGGGCCTACTGCTGGCCTTCGTGCACATCCCGGACTTTTCCACTCCGCTGTATTCCATTGCGCAATCATTGGGCAAACTCTCCGGCCGCGACGCTGCAACAAGCGACGACCCGGCGCTGCTTCTCAATGAAGCCCAGAAGCTGGAAGTGGAAAACCCAGTTAGCGGAAATCATGGCGGGGACAACTGACTATGTTCGAACTAATACTTTGCTCCCTTCTGACCGTCTTCCCTGACTACCTCTATCGACGTTATGTTCAGGGAAAACGTATCGGCCATGAAATCAATCTTTACACTATGTGGTATGAATTGCGGTGGGGCATATCGGCATGTCTGATGCTCACCATTTCTCTCATCACGATGATCTTTTATTTTCATCCCTCGACCAAAAGTGTCACAGCTGTGTTCCGTACAGTGACTATCTTGCCTCAAACGGTAGGGCGGGTTGACGAAGTCTTTGTTGGTGTCAACGAAAAGGTTGACGCCGGTGCACCTCTCTTCCGGCTGGACGACGCGGAGCAGAAAGCAGCTGTTGAAACGGCACGCCGAAAGATTGCAGAACTTGAGGCTGAAGCCAAAGTGACCGCGACGGAGCTGGCGACAGCAGACGGACAAATCCAAGAGGCGCAGGGTGCGCTCCAAGTGGCGGTCGATGAGTATGAGCTGAAGGCCCAACTTCTAACACGGGATGCCGTTGCTAAGCGCGAAGTCGATCGTCTTGCCAATACGGTCGAGAGCCGCAAGGGTTCGTTGAGTGCCGCCGTCGCCAAAAAAGAGACATTAAGGGTGAAGATCGAGGTCTTGTTGCCATCACAAAAGGCAAGTGCCGAAGCAGCACTCGCGCAGGCACAAGTAGAGTTGGATAAGACATTGGTGCGCGCCGGCATCGCGGGTACTGTACAACAGTTCACGCTCCGGAAGGGGGATGTCGTCAATACCATGATCCGGCCGGCTGGGATCCTCGTGCCGACAGAAGCGGGCCGTGGGACGTTGGTTGCTGGCTTTGGACAGATCGAAGCGCAGGTGATGAAACGTGGTATGATCGCGGAAGCCACTTGCATCGGGAAGCCCTTCACTATTATCCCGCTTGTCGTGACTGACGTGCAGGACGTTATCGCGGCTGGCCAGCTGCGTCCGACCGATCAACTGGTCGACATTCAACAATTGGACCAACCAGGAACTCTGACGGTCTTTCTTCAACCTCTATTTGAAGGAGGGCTGGACGATATCCCGCCGGGCAGCAGCTGTATCGCCAATGCATATACCAACAATCACGAAGCGCTGGCCGACAAGAATATCAGCAGTTCGAAATGGCTGTTCCTGCATGTAGTGGATGCCGTGGGACTTGTGCACGCTATGATCCTACGCATGCAGGCGCTGCTGCTCCCGGTTCAAACTTTGGTCTTTGCGGGCCACTGAGTTCAGATTGCTCCCTGCTGACCTTTGCTTGGCGGGGAGCTTTCACCGAAGTGTTTTAAATCGGCTCCGAGATGCTCCACGCTAATAGTTCCCTGACGAGTGACGTTGAAAAGAATCTCAGGTTGGTGTCTGGATTTTTCATCGATTGGTGACAGTGTCCTTAAGAATGCCGCTCAGTTCGTCGGCTTCGCTCGGCAGGTGTTGCCTGGTCGTCTGATCAACAACCGATTCCGGTAGGGCGATTCCAAGTCCAATAATCCCGCCAACGGACATCCCGATATCTGTCGATTTTCTGAAGATCCTGTCGCCAACGCCTTCATTCCAGTCATCAATAGTCTGGCCTTCTTCCAGTCGTCCGCCAATTAGCCTAACCAGTTCGGGGCTGGTTGCGAACTTCCCGTGATTGAGGCTATCATTGCTCCCATGTTTGGTTAAATCGATAACGGTGATGTCGTGTGCTGCAAGCTGCGTCTTGTAAGGTTCCGCTGTTGGATCGATCGCGCCCAGTCTCGCCGTGCTGCCCCAGAGTCTTCGCGAAAGCGCAAGCGCGCGATCGTCCCGCGAAACTAGCAAAGTGAATTTTGGTCTTGGGCTGCCCATGTCATCGATTTCATTCGCGAATACGTCCACGTCAACATCCGGCGCGGCCAGCATGACGTCCTTAATCTTCAGCGGCAGCTGGTGATCGCGAATCGCCATTTGACGGAGGGTTTCTAACGTCAACCAGTTGCCCATTGAATGGGCAAGGATCGTTATCTCAGCGACGTTTTCATCCTTTGCCAGTAGATTGAGTACCTGCTCCAAACCGTCACGCGAAAAATTGGTGCTTTCACGATCGTAGCCATAGGCGAAAATGCTGCCGCGGGAGGGCCATGTGAACAACACCGGCACGAGCGGTGTGCCAGCGTCGTGGACAAACTGCGCTGAGCGAAATACGGCATCGTCGAAGCGGTTATTGAACCCGTGCACGAACACCAGAACGCGTCGTTTCGGCGTTAGAGCGGTATCGGACCGAACCCATTGCCGAGCGCCCTCGAGATCCAGTCTCTCTGCCTTTACTGTTACGAAATCAGTGGCGGGGTTGCCGGGCGTCTTTTGGGGCCATTCGACATCGCCGCTTTTGTGGGCTTCGCCCGGTGGGATGGAGACCACAACATTAGCAAAGCTCAATGCCCTGCCGCGCTCACCCGAGAACATTTCACCTGAGGCATCTGTCTTACGGGTCGTGGCCACCAACAGGTCGACTTTGGAGGTGCTGGGAATTTTTTCTGATATCGGAAGCAAAACATGTTCGGGTCGTCCTGCACATGCCGCCATTATGGCAAGCAAAGAGCAAGATAAAAGCACTTGACCAAACCTAATCTGCATTATCGATACTCACAGCCGAGTGAAACTGTTAAATGAGAAGTTAATCAACGCAAGAGTTTGATAATAATGCAGAAACATGCTTATCGCTTTGGTGTCATTACCGATCCGAAACGCTTCTTGCATAGGTGTTATAGGTACAAGCCTCGGTTTTGGTTGCCTTGTGGCATTTCCCTTACGATCGCGGGCTAGTTGATCAAGAGCACCAAACCGGCGGCTCCACACACGGCGATGTCTGGATCCTATACTATCAGTAAGCATGGGCGGATGGAAATATCCGTCACGTTTTCGTTCTGGGAAGTGTCGTTCGGGACTGCGCGAAGCTGCTGTTGCGAAAATGGCCGCTCTTAAAACTGATCGGGCGGTTCAAGACTACGTTGACAGCCCCGCTTCGACGAATGGTAGAATGGGGCGCAACGCGAAGCGTTGCGCGGTCAAACTAACCGATACTTTTGATCGCCGACCGGCCGGAGGAATCATGGACACCCCACCAATCATCAGCGACTATGCTGATGCGATCCAAACCTCCTTGGCCCCGGTATTTCTGCTTGCTGGTACCGCCGCGTTTGTGAGTATCTACTGTATCCGCCTCGGGCGGGTCTCCGACCGAGTTAACGAGATCGCGGACAAACAATCATCAGGTGAGAAGTCACGACAACAGCTTATCTACCTGCAGACACGAACACTGGCTCTTGAACTGGCGGTTATACTTGGCGTTGTAGCGGGAATCTGCACCTGCGCGGCAATTTTGAACCTGCTTTCTGGCGCACTCGCGATCCGTCTTCGGCCTGAAAACTTGTCGTGGTTCTTTGGTGGTGCCATCGTCTCGCTGATGCTTTCGCTAGTCTCGTTCCTATTTGAACTCTTGGCCGCTGGTCGGAGCATGATTCTGCAAATCCGTAGAGACCGTAACGGGCAAAACAGAACGCAGGCATGAAGGTAGGCTCGAGGCGCGGCATCCCTGCGGTCGGCGCCGCGCCCTGATCATCACCGGAATTGCTGACGTCGATCGAGTGAAGGGCCCGCTTCGTGTTATGCAAATGCTGATGCTGCTTGTGCCCTAGTCCTCCGAGGCGAGTTCCTTAAGAGCTGGCTCGGGAAATCTGCACAGCTAGGATAAGTGGAATTTGTGCCTGACTTCGGCTTAGATGCCGGGAACAGGAGAGACCATCACGAGACGACCGCGCCGGAACCACAGCCCGGCTTTCAAGGCAAAGGTGGCGCTCGCCGCCATCCGAGGTGAGCAGACGCTAGTGGAATTGGGTTCTGTCGCAAATTTTTAGCAAGGTCGCAGAACCAGCTGACGCTGGACACACCTACGCAGCGAGTGAAGCGAATTGCTGAAATGGCGATTGGCCACTGGGTGAAAATTGGCCCTTGCGGATCATGTGCGCCACTTCGATACCATCCAGTGTCGCTGACGCAGACTGAAAGGATTTGAAGCCTTTCATCGGGCCGGTCAGCTTCTTGATGAACCGGTGGTCCTGCTCAATCATGTTGTTGAGGTTATTTGACCTGCAGGATCTCGATCAGCCAGAACCATCCCTGCAACAGCAGTAGCCAGTTGATGTTTTGCAATCCTGCCAGGTTGGCACCGCTCTTATCGATGACGACCTTTTCAGGCCAGCCATTGTTCTTGATCGTGCGGGCGAAGAAAGCGCTGGCCGCAGCCTCATCGCGATGCTCAGACAGCATGAAATCAAGGGTTCTGCCGAATTTATCGACAGCCCGATAGAAATAGGTCCACTTGCCTTTGACCTGAATATAGGTCTCGTCCATCCGCCAGGAGCTGCTGGTTGCGGATTTCCGGCGACGAGCCCGGCAGGCGAGAAGCGGCGAATACTTCACCACCCATCTGTTCAGCGTCGCGTGGTCAACGGTAACGCCGCGCTCGGCCATGATCTCTTCCAGATCACGATAGGAGACTGCATATCGGACGTAGAAAAACACCGCGTATAGAATAACCTCTTTCGGGTAATGGCTGCCTTTGAAATCGACCATGATCTGGAACTCAACCTGCCTGCTCATCTTCAACCCAGATCTATGGCATCACCAACCTGGCGGCAAATGCGCTGAGAAATTTGCGACAGAACCGAATCCGGCGTACCGGAAGAAGACGCCAACTTCTATGCTGAAGGCATCCGACGTGGTGGTTCGGTCGTAACCGCTCGGGTCGACGAAAGCCGGGTTGCTTCGGCTGAAGCAATCCTCAACAGGTCGCCGCGTGTCGACGTCGCAGCACGGCGGGCGAGCTACGCCGAGCAGGGCTGGACGCGTTTCGACGAAACGGCCGACCCGTATACGGAGGCGCAGATTGCCGCGGAACGCGACCGGTATCGCCTGAACCGTCTTTAAGTCGCTTCGAACTCAGTTATCGGAAAGCCTTGCATAGCTGCGGGGCTTTTTGCTGACTTCTGCTGGGACCTTTTGAGACCTTTGGCGTTGTCCTCTCAAAATCGAGAGGAGAGCAAGATGTCATCGAAAGCCACCGCCGCAAAGCAGCGCGAGATCCAGCAACAGGTCGACAATGCCGACGAGAAGGCGAAGTCGAAGCCGAAGCCGTCCGGCGCTATGCAGGCAGGCGCGCGCCGCTATCCCGAACCGCCTTTTCCTGAGGTTCACCAGGCCAAGCCCGGCTCCGAAGCGGACCTTCCGCTCGCGCCCATGTACGACGCGCCTTTCTACAAGGGCTCGGAAAAGCTGAAGGACAAGGTCGCCATCATAACGGGCGGAGATTCGGGCATCGGCCGTTCGGTGGCGATCCTGTTCGCACGAGAAGGCGCCGACGTCGCGATCGTTCATCTCGACGAGGATCGAGATGCCGCGGATACCAAGGCGGCCGTCGAGAAGGAAGGCCGCAAGTGCCTTGTTATAAAAGGTGATGTCAAGGATGCGAAGTTCTGCCGGAATGCCGTCGCAAAGACAGTCAGGCACTTCTCCCGGCTCGACATCCTCGTCAACAATGCCGCCTTTCAGGTTCACTCCGCCGAAATCGAAGACCTGACCGAAGAACATTTCGACGAGACGTTGAAGACCAACCTCTATGGCTATTTCTACATGGCGAAAGCTGCGATCCCGCATTTGACGAACGGCTCGGTGATCATCAACACCGGGTCGGTCACGGGCTTGGAAGGCTCCAAGGAGCTGCTCGACTATTCAATGACGAAAGGCGGCATTCATGCCTTCACCGAGGCGTTGTCCAGCCAGCTCGTGCCGAAGGGCATCCGCGTCAATGCCGTCGCGCCAGGACCGGTCTGGACGCCTCTCAATCCTTCTGACAAGCAGGCCGAGGACGTCGCGAAGTTCGGCAGCCAGACGCCGATGAAGAGGGCAGCCCAGCCCGAGGAAATTGCTCCGGCCTACGTGTTCCTCGCGTCACCCCAGATGTCGAGCTACATCACTGGTGAAATCCTGCCGATCGTCGGCGGCTACTGAGGCTGGCGCGATGGGAAGGTTCCATTGCCATGCGCTCCGGGACGAAACCAAGGAGACGGCCGAAATCCAAGCTCAGGTGGCGATTGAGAGCCATGGCTGGTCGTCGAAAGACTCGAAGATGGTCGTGTTCAGCCTGAAGCTGTCGTGTCCTATGTCGAAATGGCGATCTACGAGGCCATCCTTCGACACCAGCAGGGAAAAGATCCGGAACTCGCCCGGTTCGATGGAGAGGTTCATGGACGGCTGGTCAACGAGTTCGCGGCGTTGGATCGAAGCCGCATGGCCCTGTCTCGCCTCGACGTCGTCCGGGCGCATCACAGGCGAATCCCACAGATCAGCGGTCTCGGACCGGTCGGAATCCTTAGAGGTGAAATGGCACGGCGTCGCGGGCATATGCCGATCCGCCAGCTTATGCAGCGTGCCTCGCCAGCGATCCAGGCGTTGAAGCCTGTCTTCATGATGAGTCCTCTCTCGATCGCACAGTTCCTGCCGCCGGGCGTGCTCGAATTCGACCTTCTCGTCATGGACGAAGCCAGCCAGATTCAGCCGGTCGACGCACTAGGAGCGGTAGCCCGCGCAAAGCAGGTTGTGGTCGTTGGTGACGAACGGCAATTGCCGCCGACGCGGTTCTTCTCGAAGATGACGTCAAGCTCCGGGGACGAGGACGACGATGGCCAGGATGGCGCGCAGGTTTCAGACATCGAAAGCATCCTCGGATTGTTTTCGGCTCGAGGACTGCCGGAAAAGATGTTGCGCTGGCACTACCGCAGCCGGCATCAGTCCTTGATTGCCGTCTCCAACAGCCAGTTCTACGACAGCAAGCTGTATATCGTTCCCAGTCCCTACACCGCGGAAGCAGGGATGGGTCTCAGGTTCCACCACGTGCCCGGCGGCGTCTTCGAGGATGGTATCAACAGGGTCGAGGCGAAGGTGGTTATGGATCCTTCTTGCGACGGTGTCGCTGGCAGCCGACCCTGCTGGAGCCACGAACACGCCTTGCAGCGGAAGCAAGGGCGGTGTTGCGGGCTGCCGTGGCGACACATTCATCTGCAATGATGGCTCCGTAAGCGCCAGCAAGAAATCTTGTACGGGCTATCCCGGAGCTGCTGCTGGCCTTCTAGGCGGATCTTCGCCCCAGATGTCGCCCGCCATGGCCGGGGAGTGCTCCTGCCGGTCCGGCGCGTATTGCACGGGTCCGCGCGGAGGAAGGTACTGCATGACCGACGCCGGAACGAAAAGCTACTTGCGGAGATAGCCGCGCGGCCCATCGTCAAAACCCATAACGACCTGGGGGTTCCCGGAGCGGAGGCGACCGCGAACAAAAAAAGCCCCGCGTGCTGAACTGACCCCCGAAAGTTGGACACCCAACTTCGGGGGATCAATTTTTTCGAGAAGCGTAGATAGCAGCCGCAGCCAAGCTGGTCCGCCGTCGAAAAAAGCCCCGCATTCGCGCGGGGCTCTAGTTGGACAAACACGGACGTGCGACGTAGCAAGCACATCCATGTAATCGCAACCCGGAAAATAAAGAAAAGTTCCAACGCAAGCATTTGATTCATGCATTGCGCGGCCTAGAGCGAGCAAGGGCGGTCATCATTGGCTCGAATAGTAGTAAAGAAAAACCCGCCAAGGCGGGATCAAGATGGAGGGGTGTTTACTACAGCGCGTCTTCGCGCATTCGAAAAATAATGCTCCTTTCTCCACCATTTGCAATTAATATTATATTTACATGTCATTGTTTCCGCATTTTTATTAGGTTCTACTAAATTCAAAGCAAGGTAGAAAAGCATAACGCGAAGATTATAACTACAATTTGTATTAACAGTTTGCTATTGTTAGCTCGGCCGCTCAGCGATCACTTGCTAAACCCTAAGCAAAGAGTCTCCTGTACGTTGGGCGGCCATCAATTTTCAGTTCGCAGTCGTCCGCGCCGGCCCCGAGATCCCGCCCAGCCCAATCTTCCGCTCCTGTACGAACGGGATAAGCCTTTTAAAGAACCGGTTCGGTTGCGTTCGAAAATACTACTCGGCGGCTTGCCGCAAGGAGTTCTCCTCCGGGAGTGCCAATGGTCCGATGATTTCGAAATCGCATGGCATTGCGTGCTGGTCGGTGCCCAGCAGTGCAAGGGTCCAATAGTTGGGATCTTCTCCGAAGACAGTCGAGACTTTCACAACGGTGAGCTTCCCGTCGAAGTGCTTTGCTGAACGCGCCCAGTAATAGGCTTCCGGAATCAAACTCGCGGTAAACATAACGCTCACTCCCGTTCGAGCGCGGAAGATATCAGAATTCTTATAAATGAACATGCCTCATGGTGCGCCGCCTGCAAACGGGAACGGAGAATCCAATCCACCCTCATAGTGCCCAGGGATGTTTCTGCGGCCGCGACGAGGTCGACTGGACGATCGACTGAAACGACGGCGCCCTGCGCCCAGACGCTGGCGCGTCCTCGAGGCGGGCGGCGAGGGAAGGCCTCCGCTGCTCGTCGAGTGGGTGCCGCCGAAGATCGTCTACGCTCCGGCGCGGTCTTCGATGGAGAAGGGGGCTGCGGTACTGGAATTCAAGGCGTGTAGCCGGCTCTCGGACGGCCTTCTCCCGCGTGTGAGGATGATGTTGTCAGTGGAATCCCGGATCTCGGACCTTGGTTGGGGGATAGCTCCGACTCAAGTCTTACACGTGGAACCGCTTGTGGGGGGGAGTGTTTTCGATTGGCGACGCCAAAGAGCGCCCCGCCGATTTTTGGAGCCCCGGAGACGAATCATGCGCCTGCTCATCGTCGAAGACGAATTGGGAATCGCTCTGGCGATCGAGGACGTCGCGATCGACGCCGGATTCGAAATCACTGGCATCGCGGGGACTATGTCAGAGGCTCTGGAGCTCGGCGCCGAAGCAGACATCGCCATCATCGACGTCCGGCTTGGGGATGGACTCACCGGGCCGTCCATTGCCCGCGCGCTCTTTTCCGAGTTCGGACTTGGGGTGGCTTATTTCACCGTGAATCCTGGCCTCATCGAGAACCCGGAGGGGCGACCTGTCGCCACCATGCGGACGAACCCCGAAAGAATAGTGGATGCGCTGTCCATGGCAGCCAAGAACGCCGCGCAAGAACGCATCGCGTCGCGAGCGGGCCTACCTTCCACTGAACGCTTGAGGTGATCGATTGGCTTCCAGCGACGGGAATAAATGGAGCAGCACACTGCACGTATTATCGGCCGAGATGCGAATCCCCGCGCCGCGATCCCAGGAAGCCTTAGAGATGCTCTCGGAGGCCGTACACGAACGGTTCAGCTTCTACGACGTCGGGCCAGACTAGCAGGACTCGCACAAACTGCCGGCCGCCGCACTCGAATTTTTCCCGCATTATGGAGCAAGCGGCACCGAAGAAACGCAGGCCCGATGGTTGCATGGAGCTGCACCGTTGGTAAATTCAGTTGGTATACCTATGAGGTGCCAGCATTGACCAGCGTGAAGCCTATCTCGAATGACGCTGTGCTTCTGACCTACGAGACAGAGCGCTCTTATCCAAATGGTTCAAAGCGGCGTGTGCTGCGAAGCTCCGTCTGGAAACACGACGGGCTCAAGTGGCAAATGTTTTTCCATCAAGGCACGATCAGGCCGTAGCTTGCCTTGACGTCTGTGTGGTGCAACTGATCGGAGATCGCCTTCATCGGTGACCGCCCTCTTGCACAAGAAGATCGATGATCGTTGTTCGGTCGTATACGCTGCCAGAAGCTCCAAACTCAACGAAACCTTCCGCGAGCAAAATCTCGACCGCCTCCCTGCAACCGCTTATCTCTTGGCGGTGAAGAGCTTCTTCAAGAGACTGGATTTCCTCAAGGCTAGGAGCGATATCAGGCGCCATGACCGGCCATCGGAGGCTTCGATGGTCGGCGTCATCGTTCTCGCGTGCGCGGAGCAGATATTTGCAAGGGTAGCGCCGCACCTACATTGGAGAGTCGGAGCAATTTTGATCTTGCAGGCTCTGGAGCGACGCGTCGAGGCTGAGGATCAGGCCTGTCGGGGCATAATCAACAGAGACTTTTCCGAACGCAGACAGGCTGGAATTGATGAGCCGGGAGCCGAAGCCCCTCCTTTTCGGCGCTTCCACCGTCGGACCGCCGCGCTCTCGCCAACGGAGGGTGAGGTGGTCGGCGCCCGCTTCCTGACGCAGAGACCACTCGATTTCGATCACTCCGGTATCAACCGACAGGGCCCCGTACTTCGTCGCGTTCGTGACAAGCTCGTGCAGCACGAGAGAGAACGCTAACACCGCCTGGGGGTTCAGCGTGACTGTGGGACCACTTGCTTTGAGACGGTCCGACCCAAGTCCGAGATTGACTGCGGTCGCCTCGACGATCGTGTCCATGGTCGCTGACAGCCAGTTCTTCTGCAGCAAAATGTCATGCGCGTGGGCATAGGCGTTGACGCGCGCCGATATCGACTGCTCCGCATCCTTCATGCTGCCGGCACTTCTGAATGACTGGCTGATAATTGCCTGAACGACGGCCAGCGTATTCTTGATGCGGTGCGAGAGCTCGTGCATGAGGACGTGCTGTCGCTGCTCATTTTCACGCTGCTCCGTTCGATCCCTGAGGATCTTTACGAATCCTTCGAGTTCGCCGTCATCCGACCTCAGCGTCATGAGCTGGCCTGATGCCCAGAATAACGAGCCGTCCTTTCGAACGTGCCAGCGTTCATCGTCTCCGTGGCCATCGATCAAAGCAGCGGTCATTTCCCGCTGGGGAACCCCAGTCTCGCGGTCTGCCTGTGTGAAAATTACGCCGACCGGCTGGCCAATGATTTCAGCCTCGTCCCATCCAAGGATCCTGCGCGCTCCCTCATTCCATGTGGTCACCCTGTGATCGAGATCCACGGAGATGATCGCATATTCGATGGCACTCTGGAGGATGGCTTCGAGGAAGCGTTCCCTGGCGCGACTGGAATTGGAAAAAGGGTTCATGACATGTTTCGCCTGATCCATCAGGTCATGAGCGGATGATCTTTCTCAACACTATACCCGACATCGCCGCATTACCATCGAAGCCGTGATGTTCGCGTAAGGAAGCCATCGATCTGAGCTGAAAAGATGATCAGCGTGGGAAACAAAGGAACACGCGTGACGTTATTTGTCGACGTCTGATAAAGCGTGGAAGCATGGCCAGCCATTTAACAAGAAAACTGCACGGAGATTTGCCTTCGGCATCGTCAAAAGCAGCCTTGGTTGATCGAAAAGACCTGGCAGCCATCGCGTTTGAACGAACAAGGATGCCGATGGTTGTCACCGACGCACGTAGGCCGGATCTGCCGATCGTGCTGGCAAACAAATCATTCCTCGAACTGACAGGTTACTCCGCGGAAGAGGTGTTGGGCCGCAATTGCCGTTTCCTTCAGGGTCCGGCGACATCTCCGATCGCTGTCGCCGAAATTCGAGCGGGCATCGCCGACGAGCGCGAGGCCAGCGTCGAAATCTTGAACTATAAGAAAAGCGGGGAGCCGTTCTGGAATCGCGTGCACCTGAGCCCTATCCATGGCGATGATGGAAGAATCCTGTATTTCTTTGGGTCGCAAATCGACATGACGGAGTACCGGCGGATTGAGGCGCTGGAAGCTTCCGAGCATCGCCTGCTCATGGAGGTCGATCACCGGTCGAAGAATGTCCTCGCCATTGTTGACAGTATCGTTCGCCTCAGCAACGCCGATGATCCAGCCCTTTATGCAGCAGCTATCCAGCACCGCGTGCAGGCGCTTGCCCGTGCCCATAATTTGTTGGCTGAACGACGATGGGCGAGTATTTCGGTCGAGGAACTCGTGCGGTTGCAGGTCACGCCATTTTCGGCAACCCGTGCCGTCTTTAGCGGACCTGATGTCAGGTTGCCGGCGCCGGTTGTCCAACCGGTCGCGCTCGTTCTCCACGAGCTCGCCGTCAATGCGGCTCGCCACGGTGCGCTTGCCGCGCCACAAGGCAGGCTCTCAATCAGCTGGATGCACGGACCGTCCGGCGCCGGCTTCAAGCTTCGCTGGCAGGAGGCGGGTGTTGCTACGGCGCCGACCTCTACCAAAAAAGGTTTTGGCACGGTGATTGTCGGCGCGATGGTTGAAAAACAGCTGAAAGGGCGTGTCGAGAAAACCTGGACGAATGATGGGCTTCTTATTGAGATCGAGGTACCTTCTGTCGGCTCAACTACCCGATAGCGCACGCTCTGGGCCGGATTTCTACGGGCTTGTTGAGGTCGCCCGCCATTTTGGGTTTCGGCCGTCACCAGGCAGTGGGACCGAGGGCGCTCGTGAATATCGGGCCATCCGGTTGCCACGGATCATAGGAATCAGTGCAAAGAGTCGGAAGATGGCGCGTTGATTCGAGTGGCGGCCAGCCCCACATAGGTCCCGATCAAGATCGTCGCCATCTCCTCTACCGATCGGCAGCCGCGGTCGTATAGCTCGATCGCCGCATCGCAGAGAAACGAGGACGCCTGATCGTCCCATTCGACCTCATAGTACCGATACCATTCCCGGACAGCTTTCGACATGATGCGATAGTCGTTTGGAGCGCCCCTTGTCATCGAAGACCTCATAAAGGCTCCTGCGTCGACGTGGCGAGGCAAGAGGTCGCCGGGTCGAGAGACCCTGAGAGCGTCAGCACACGGATCAGCGTCGGCCGATTTCGGCTTCGACTTTCTTTCGGGAGTTTCCGGCGCTCTTGACCGCCTTTTTGACGGTATCCTTGGAGACGCCTTCCTTCTCCGCTTCGTATTTCACCTCGTGATCCTGGCCGCCCGCTACGCGGGCGCGATCTTGTACGCGGCCTCGGGAAGTCTGTGTCTTTGCCATTGGGTTTCTCCTTGATGAAGGTTCGCAAAAAGAAACTCGCTACGATTCCAGTGGTTCCTCGGAAACAACAATGTCCGTCATGCTGCGCTGAAGCGACACTAAACCCGCTATGCATTATCGGACGAGCGGGATCAGGATGACGAGCGGTAACCTATGGACACTGAAGCATTGCGGGCGGGAATCACGCGGTAGTCTCGTTACTGGCGACGCCTTGACCGAGTTTCTCTGCACCGAAGAACTGCCAGGGATCGTGCCGCCGGATTGGATCGTGACCAGCTTCGGATGGAAGAAGAGGACGACGGTGTTGCCGTTCATTCCTCGCCGCTCGGTTGGACGCTCCGCGCAAAGCGCATGGCGTAACTTCTGATATGCTTTCAACCCGGAATCAATCTGTGAACGCAATTCTGTAAGTTATTGAAAAATGATTCGTTTCGAGTCGGAACGAATCATCCTGAGACGTCTTTGAGTCGCGACAAGGTGATTCGGAGAAACGTCATGGCAACAGGGCATCGCGCGCAGTGGAAGGGCTTCGTAAAATTCGGTGAGGTCTCCTTCGGAGTAGCGCTTTATACGGCGGCAAGCACGTCAGAGCGCATTACATTCAACACGATCAATAAGGCATCCGGGAACAGGGTGAACCGCATCTTCATCGACAGCGAGACAAAGGACCCGGTTCCGAAGGAGCAACAGACAAAAGGCTTCGAGGTCGAAACTGGCCAGTACATTATCATCGATCCAGAGGAAGTTGCCGCGACGATCCCTGAAAGCAACAAGACCCTCGAGATTGATGCCTTCATTCCCTGCTCAAATGTGGACGACGTCTATTTCGACAAGCCCTACTACCTGACCCCTGACAAGGTGGGTAGCGACGCCTTCGCAGCTCTGCGCGACGGCATGAAGAAGTCGAATGTCGTCGCCATAGCGCGCACGGTTCTCTTCCGGCGAATGCGGGCCGTGCTCATACGGCCGCATGGCAAAGGCCTTATCGCGACGACCATGAACTATGACTACGAGGTACGGGATTCGAAGAAGGCCTTTGAGGAAATCCCCAAGCTCAAGATCGAGGGGGAGATGCTCGATCTAGCCAAGCACATCATCGGCACCAAGAAGGGAACCTTCGACCCTGCGACCTTCGATGATCGCTATGAAGCCGCTCTTGCCGACCTGGTCAAGGCGAAGATCGAGGGCAAGGCGTTGCCGAAGCCGAAGAAGGTCGAAGTGTCGAAGCCGAACGATCTTCTCGCCGCCCTGCGCGAAAGCGCAGGGATGATGAAGGCCACAGCGGACAAGCCGAAGCGCACTGCCGCCAACGCCAATCAGGGCACTGGCCGGCAGCGCGCCACACGCGGACCAGCTTCGAAGACCGCTTCTGCTGGAACCACCCCGCGTCGCAAGGCTAGCTGAGGAGATTGACCCATGGCACCGCGTTATTATTGGAAAGGCTACCTGAAACTCTCGTTGGTCACGTGCCCCGTTGCGATGACCCCAGCGACCAGCGAGAGCGAGAAGGTTCGCTTCCACACCCTCAATCGCGATACAGGAAACCGGGTCGTCTCGCAGTACGTCGATTCTGTCACGGGCAAACCTGTGAAAGACGAGAACGAAGCCAAAGGCTACGCACGCGGCGAGAACGACTACGTGATCCTCACCGACGACGATCTGGACAGGGTGGCGCTCGACACTGTGAAAACCATCGACATCGAAAAGTTTGTCCCGGCCGACAGCATAGAGTGGGTCTACTTGGAGAAGCCTCATTATCTGATGCCTGACGACGCGGTCGGGAACGAGGCTTTTGCCGTGATCAGGGACGCGATGAAGGCCGACAAGGTCGTCGGTGTTTCGAAGCTCGTCATGGGCCGCCGCGAGCGTGCCGTCATCCTTGAGCCCCGCGACGAAGGCATTGTTCTGTGGTCGCTGCGGTTCGGCGACGAAGTACGTCCGGAGGAGAGTTACTTCGAGGACATCGAGGCCGAAGCCGATCCCGATCTCATTCCCCTTGTCCAGAAACTCATCAAGCAGAAGTCAGCCCGCTGGACGACGAATATGGTCAGCGACCCGATCCAGGCCAAGCTGCTGAAGCTGATCGAGGAAAAGAAGAAGCTGCTTAAACCCAAGAAGACCGCAAAGGGTAAAACAGCGACAGCGCCCGCATCGAACGTCGTCAATATCATGGACGCATTGAAAAAGAGCATCCAGGCGGACCTCAAAGGTCGGAAGGCGGGGTGAGTCATGCATCTGACAGACACCAAAGTGGCCCATCAACACACTGGCGGGCGGATCGACTTCGTCGGCGACGATGGCGACGCGGTCGCCGTCCACGTTGCCGACGGCGGGTATCTGGACGAAGGGACAGCGGTACAGCGCGCTCGGGCGATATTGGTGCAGTTGACGGAGTTTGGGACGCGCGGCGGCGGGAGGAGCCTGAATGCGTACGATGCCGCCAGCAACGGCAACTTCGACGACATCCAGCCACTGATCGGCACCCCTCATTAGCGCACGTGACATATCCCAGTCGCAGGCAATACGCAGCCTCGATGCCATTGAACGGTAGTCTGCCGTCGCCCGTTGCGGCCATCGCGCCTTTCTTTCGAGAGGTGGTTTTTGAAGTAGGGCCTCGCGAGGAAAAACGAACTGGTCCACGAAATCTGGCTCGATCGCGGGCCTGATGGCCTGATGGTCACAAGAGCACGCGAGCGAGCGTCTTTGTTCCAAGCGGTTTCGGGACACGCGTCCTGACACGACCGTACACGCGTCCGATTCATGCGGCCGGCCGGATCATTTCGAACGGGCATCGCACACAGACCGTTCCCCGATGTTGCCCGTTGTTGAAGTCGCCAGCGTCCTGATCAACGGGAACTACGATCACGGGCTCCTCGTTACGCTTGAGAGAGGGAAATTGTGAGACATGTCATGGCATCCGCGTGTTAAGTGTCCTCTCTATGTCCGTGCTTGAAGCCTAACTCGAGTATTGGAGAACGAATGGCGCCGCAGCCGCTGCTAAACCCGCCCGAAAATTGCTGGCGGATCGAGCGTGCCGACGAGTTTGCTTTACTGATTGATGCGGACTGCTATTTTGCCGCAGCGCGTGCAGCAATGAAGGCCGCGAAGCGTTCCATCTTCTTGGTTGGCTGGGATTTCGACGCTCGTGTCACTCTCGGACACCCCGATGTCAGCGAAGAGGGGCCTCGCGCAGTCGGTGATTTTCTACTCTGGCTCGCGAGGCGAAATTCAGATCTGGAAATCCGACTGCTCCTTTGGAATCCTGCTTTTCTGGCGAATTGGGCCAAGTTTTCGAATGTTCCATACTTGCTGCGCTGGAAACTGCACCCGCGTATTTCAGTCAGGCTGGACGGCAACCACCCGGTAGGCAGCTCGCACCATCAGAAGATTCTGGTCGTCGATGACAGCCTCGCGTTTTGCGGCGGCATAGACGTCACCACGGATCGTTGGGACACGCGCGAGCACCTCGACAACGATCAGCGGCGCAAGCGGCCGAACGGAGTTCTCTATGGCCCGTGGCACGACGCGTCCAGCTACTGCATCGGCCCGGCCGCGCGTGCTCTGGGCGACCTTTGCCGGGAACGGTGGAAGCTCGCGGGCGGCGAAGAGCTGGAACCTGCCGAGTGGCATCAGGCATTTCCCCGGGTCGACGGGGCGATAGCCTTTGGGGCCGTCGATCTCGCGATCTCGCGAACCAGTCCTGAATATGAAGGTCGCCAGCGCGTGACAGAGGTTGAGAGGCTCTATGTCGATATGATCATGTCGGCGCGGGACGTCATTTATGCCGAAAGCCAATACTTCGCGTCCCGCATCGTTGCTCAGGCCATGGCGCGCAGGCTCGCGGAAATAGATTGCCCTGAAATTGTCCTGATCAATCCGGTTGAGGCGGATAACTGGCTTGGTTCGCTCGCAATGGACACCGCCCGTGCCAGGTTGCGGGAATCATTGCGGCGGCACGACCGGCGCAACCGATTTCGCATCTACCATCCCGTAACGGCGCAGGGCGCTCCCGTCTACGTCCATTCCAAGCTCATGATTGTCGACGACCAGGCGATGCGTGTCGGTTCGTCGAACTTCAATAACCGGTCCATGCGGTTCGACAATGAGTGCGACGTGGCGTTCGAGGCGCAGGGCTCGGATGCTCTTGCGCAACGGCTGCTGCACCTGAGAAACGACATGCTCGCCGAGCACCTTGGTACCGGAGTGGAAGAGTTCTCGGCAATCGTCGAGCGGAGTGGATCGCTGATCGGCGCAATTGAAGAAGTCAGAACGAGGCCGGGGCCCGGCGCGCAGCCCGCCTCGCGTACGTTGCTCCCATATCTCACGCCGGAGATTTCGGACCTTGCGGAATGGCTCGCAGATAACGAAATTCTGGACCCAGAAGGTCCGGACGCTGTGTTCGAACCGATCGAAAAACGAGGCCTTTTCCGCGGAAAGCTCAAAGTTCCGTCCCTGCGCCGCGGTTAGCCAGGCTGGTCAGTTATGAAGCAGTGGAGACAGACAGGACCATAAAGCCAACCGATCGCACCTGCCAGGGCGTTCTTACTTCGGCAGTAACGAGAAAAGAAAAAGGCCGCTCGCGGAAGCGGCCTTTGTCTTCCGAAACTTAAAGGCAGCTTCGATCAGCCAGCGGCCTTGATGCTCGTGTTGCAGAGGCTCCAATAGCCGCCGCCCTTCTGGATCCACTTCAGATCTCCGAGCGATCCAGCATCCTTGGCGGCGTGATAGGCGTCGACGCAGGTGTGAAGGCGGCCCTTGGCCGGCGTCTCACTAGAGTATTTCTTGTCGACCGCTTTCGGGAACTTGACGCTTTTCGGCGCCATGGTCGTCGGCTTCGCCGGCTCTTTGTCGGTTGTCTTAGCGACATCCGCCTCGTCGGCCTTATCGTCAGCGGCAGCGTCCGCTCCACAGAACTTGGCGCGGAAATCGTTCCACTTTACGTTGGCGGCAGAACCGTCGGCCTTCGCTGCCTGATATTTCGTGCTGCATTCCTTCATGGTCAAGGCGTGCGCCGGCGACGACAGAACGAACGCTGCAAGGAGCGAGCCCGCGGCGGGCAGAAGCAGTTTCTTCAACATGGGATGGCCTCGATGTGATGTTGACGGTGGCAGTCTTCACTTCCGCCGCTGCGTCAGGACGTGGACGACGGTAGTTCGGACTTGCTTGATCGATGGCGGTCGGAAGGTGCTCGGCGAGAAGCTCGGGCACTTTGGTAATAACGATGCCAAACTTGGTGGCGAGAGCCTGCAGCTGTTCGGACGAAAGCGCTAAGCGGATCTGATCCGCGGTCACTGGCAGACTATCGCCCGTGCCGATCCAGGAAGCCACCTGATGGCCACGCCCGCTTTGATTGAGTTTCGTGAGAATGCCATCGAGTGCGCCGGCATTCTGGAAAACGTCTTCGGCGACAACCAGAAGGTTGACCGGTCTGTCGTTCAAGACGCCGCTGACGATACTGCCCAAACCGTCGAAAAGTCCCATGACATTCCCCTTGGGTGCATTCGCCTTCTAGCATAGATGCTTATACCTACTGAATGAACTGGCGATGAACAGGTCACACCGGCTGACCCCGCTTGAGGCTTGGGTGTCGCTTGCTCGACCTTCGGCACTTCTGAGGTGACATTACTCAGGTGAAGAAAGCGGCCGCAACGCGTCGATCAGCTCCGTGGTGCCGCGGCGAACCTCGCCGGCGTTCGGTTCGATGTCGATCAAGCCACCCATGTTCTTGGCATCGTTGGCTTTAATCAGGAGGTCGGCTAGGGTCGCTGGCACGGTCCGCTCGAATACCTCCTTCCATTGCGAGCGAGGTACCGCCCTTGCGTGAATCAGCCGGCCCGATAATTGGCTCACCGCCGTCGCAACATCGCTGGCGCTATATCTGCGTGGTCCTTCAGCGTGGATAACCTCCAGGTTATTTCCACTGTCGGGACGCAGCAAGAGATCGGCAGCAATCACGCCCAGATCCTGGGCCGATATCGTTGGTTGCGTCATATCGACCGGATCTTGAAAGGTCATCAAGTCGCCGGAGGCAACCGCCCGTGGAATAACGCGACTCCAATTGTGCACATGTTCTGCCGATCTCAGGACAAGCAAGTGGCTATCGATCTGGGTAAGTCGCGTCTCGAGCTCACGGAAAACGCTGGGCATCCCTATGTCATCGGCGACATGCGCGCCATAGTCGGAAATGGCTAACACCCGCTTTGGGCGCGCCTGGTCGAGTGCCTTGGCAATACCTTGGATCGATCGGCGCATATCTCCGGCTGGATCGGGCGCCGTCGGCGACACCGGGACGATGAGTTGAACGGCGTCTACATCGTCGATCACTTGGGCGAGGGAGCCCGCATCCTGCAGATCGGCGAGAGCAATCTCGCACCCAATCTCACGCAGCCGCGCTGCTTTTGTCGCGTCCCGAAGGATCGCCCTGACAGGCTGGCCCGCCTTGCGCAAGGCCAATGAAGTTGAATAGCCGACTCTTCCGGCGGCCCCGACGATTGCAAACATGCGCCATTCCTTGGTTTTCGTTGTTCAAGATCTATGGAATCAGACGACACTATCGCACGGGATCAGCGAGGTCTTTGCACAGGGACCGGAGGAACGACCCGATGTTTTGCAACTCCGGGGATTGACGCGTCGAAGCTAAACAGGCGCTTTTGGATTTGTGATGAATACCTCACAGTGCAGAAGATCGAAACTTTTTTCTGTGGGGATGGGCGGCGCAGGCGTCGCCCATCCCCTGCGCGCCCGATGGGCGCTGCGAACCATCTGCTGAGACGCGGACGCGCGTCGTGCCGTTGAGGGCAAGAACTACGTCTTCGCCCCCGACGCTCATTGCCGAGATCGAGATCCGCGGCGGGACGACGACGGCAATTTGCGTCAGGCCTCCTACAAAGGCTTGCGCGAAGTCCAGAATAATGCCGCGGTTTATGCGCTCGATTGAGCCGCTAACGCAGAGCTAAGGACAAGGCAAAATTTTTTCTGCGAGCGCCCTTGAATCCGGAAATCTCAAAAACCAAATCGATTGCCGCCAGCCGCTGGTAACAGGGCTGGCCTTGCTGGGAGCGCCGCTTTCGGCGATCCCGTACCCATGTTGCTTCAAGGAGGATATGGCTATGGCAACATCTTACGACTACGCACCGCTGTTCCGCTCGAGCGTTGGCTTCGACCGGGTCTTCAATCTTCTCGAAAACGCTCAGCGCGCCCGTTCGACCAGTGACTGGCCGCCCTATGACATCGTCAAGACCGGCGATGACCACTACCGGATTTCGATCGCGGTGGCAGGCTTTGCCGAGGGCGATCTCGAAGTCACCTTCCAGTCCAACCTTCTGACCGTCACCGGCAAGAAGCAGGAAGCTTCCGCGGAAGGCTACCTGCATCGCGGCATCGCCGGCCGGCCGTTCGAGCATCGGTTCGAGCTCGCCGACCATGTCCGGGAGAATGGGGCGGACCTGAAGAACGGGCTGCTGTCGATCGAACTCGTTCGCGAAATCCCCGAGGCGCTCAAGCCGCGGAAGATCGACATCCAGAGCGAGCCTGTTCTCGCATCGCCGGCTGCTCCGGCACAGATCGAAGCGCAGAAGGCTGCGTGATCAAAATCCATCGAGGTAGGCGCCGCTGTGGCGGCGCCCGTTGGCGTTCCCGGGTTGGAAGGAGGAAAACGATGAAACCCGATATGTTCAAAGAGCCTGTAACGATCCTTGTCGGCCTCGGTTTTCCGGCACAGGTCCGCGGCGTGATGGACGCCTACCGGCATCTCTCCGAATGGCCGGCGTCGCTGAGGGATACCGCGCACTCAGTTGCGCTGAAGGCTTGCAGTGCTGCGTTGCGCGGCGAGATCGAAGCAGAAACCGCGCGCGGCCTGTTTGCAGCCTTTGCCGAAAAACACGATCTGCTGGCGCCGGCAACCGACGCAATAGCCGCGTCTCGATCGCGGCGCGATAGAGATCCACACGTGCGATGAGGGTGACCGATGATGGACAACATGTTGCAGCAGGTGGCCAGCAATGTGATGGCGATGGGGCCAGCGGTTCTGGTCCAGGGTCTGCAGTTTCGGCGGCCGATCGATGTGGTGAGGGCACCGGCACTTTCCGTTGATGACAAACGGACAATCCTCGCCGCCTGGGCATCGGATTATTATGCCGTCGATTCCAAACCGGCGCTGCGTCACCTTCCAGGCACGCCCGAACCAATTTCGATCGATGAGGTTCACGCGGGGCTGCGAGAACTCGACCGGCGATACGATCTCTGACGGGCCGCAGGCTCAAGCGGCCCGTTTCACCGGCTTGGCGAGCCGCTTGAAGGCGTGGTCCAGCGACCGCTGCCCGTCGCAATAATCCTGCCAGGCGCTCGTTTTCCCACTGTGCGCAAGACATTCAAAACAGTGTCGGCTGCGCGACAGGTTCCCCAGCTTTCGTGATGATGGTGGCTCCATAGGGTTCCCGCGAGGTCACGATGATCGCATCGTTTGGCAGCGGCCGGGCAAGCGCCTTAGCTTCGTCCCATGCCGCCCTCATCCAGACATCGGTCTCCTCTTTCGTCAGCAGCAGCACCGGCATGGCCTTGTCATGGATTGGCTTGACGATCGCGTTCGGGTCGGTCGTCAGAAAGCCGTAGAGATCATCCGTCGTCTGCCCGTCCTTGACCTTTCGCACGCTGGTCCATTGAGGAACATGGAGGCCCGCGAAAAACATGAGCGGCTTGCTCTCGTCGCGCGCAAACCAGGCATTCGGCGTGTTCCCGCCTTCCTGCTTGCTCGCCGGATCAGGCTCGGCAAAACTCGTGACGGGCACGAGGCAGCGGTTCTCGACCCCGAACCATCTCTTCCAATGCGGGAAATTCAGCTTCCGGACATTCGTCGTCCCACTGTCGAGCTGCTCGCGGACAAGCCTTTCGAAATCCACCTCCTGGCCCTTGGCGCGAAGTTTTGCAGCTTTCTTCTCGGCCTCCTTTTCGAGGGCGAAGCGTGGCGACGGCAGGCCCCACCGCGCATGGACGAGCTGCTTGCGACCGTCGGCGGTGTTGCGCACGATCGGTCCTGTCTCGTTCGGGTTCATCTGGTAGGCTGGCATCAGGTTGATCAGGCTGTCGGCGTCCTGCGCCCACTTGGCAACCCAGTCCTTGTCTTCCATGCGGTACAGATTGCACATCGAGCTGCGACCGTTTCCGTTGAACACCGCTAGCATCGTAGCTGACAGATTTGCAGAATGCCAAGCCGTCGATGATCAGACTGTGGCCCCGGCAAAAATTTGTACGGGGCCGGGAAATCGACAAGGCGACCCATAGCCATGATTCGCCACGCGAATCTGCCGGCCTGCTAAAATTGGGGGATAAAATTCCTATTTCCGGTTGCTTGACTCTTGGAGCAGCGGGGAACAGATAAGGAACATCCGCATTTGAACGACATGACGTCGATACTCCAACACGACCTGAAAGGAGGTTCGTGAACGATGACTGCTGCCCGCGACAGGGTGATCTCCGATCTGCGCGACCGCATCGCCTCGTTTGAAAGGGGTGCTGCGAGAAAGGCCGGCTGCCTTGCCTTCGGGGTTTCCGAGATTGATGCAGTGCTGCCAGGCGGCGGCCTTGCTTACGGCGCCTTGCATGAGTTTGCGGGCGGCGGATCGGGAACAGTCGATGGGGCAGCGGCAGCGCTTTTCGTTGCCGGGATCGCGGCCCGGACAAAGGGTCAGATCCTTTGGTGTTTGACGCGTCCCGACCTGTTTTTCCCGGCGCTCGCGCAGGCAGGTCTTCATCCCGATCGTGTGGTCTTTGCCGAAGCCGACAAGGAAGAGGATGTCCTTGCGACCATGGAGGAGGGCCTTGGTTATGGCGGCTTGGGCGCCGTCGTCGGCGAGATCGTTCGCCTGCCGATGGTCGCCTCCAGACGGCTGCAGCTTGCGGCGGAAAAGAAGGGCACGCTGGGTTTGGCTGTCCGCCGATGGCGGCGGCAGACGGAGGCTTCGGATTTCGGGCAACCGACGGCCTCGACGTCCAGGTGGCGGGTGAGTGTGCTGCCATCGGAGGAGCTGCCAGTTACGGGCGTCGGACGTCCGAGGTGGCTGCTTGAGCTGATGCGGGTGAAAGCGGGTGAGTGCGCAGAGTTTATCGTAGGAGCGTGCGATGCCACGGGTCGTATCCATTTATCTCCCGGATCTCGCGATCGAGAGGATCAGACGGACGGCTGGCGCCGGCGAATTGTCGGCTGAGCGCCCACTTGTCGTCGTCGCGAAAAGCGGCTCGAAGCGTTGGATCACGGCTGCGGATCACAAGGCGCGCGAAGCCGGTATTCATGTCAATATGCCGGCCGCCAAGGCACAAGCGCTCGTCCAGGGCCTGCAGATGGTCGAGGCTGAAGTGAACGCCGACACCGCAGCTCTTGAACGGCTGGCGCTGTGGGCGCTGACGCAATATTCCCCTGTTGTCGCGGTTGATCCGCCGGACGGCATCGTCATGGACACCGAAGGCGCCGATCACCTGCAGGGTGGCGAAGACCTGATGTTGTCCGGTATCGTCAACCGTTTCCATGCCCGGGGTCTGACGGCGCGCGTTGCGATTGCCGACAACTGGGGTGCGGCCCATGCGCTCGCTCGGGTGAGCAAGCGCGCGACCGTGATCGTTCCGCGTGGCGAGACAGCACGTTTCGTCGAGCGATTGCCGATCGCCTCGCTCAGGCTACCTCCCGAGATCGTTGCCAGCCTGCGGACACTCGGGTTTCAGACGATCGGCGAGCTGTCGGTTACGCCGCGTGCACCGCTGACCCTTCGCTTCGGCCCAGAGATCGGCCGGCGCCTCGACCAGATCTATGGACGGTTGCCGGAACCGATCGAGCCAATCCGCTCGATGGACACCATCGAGATCAGCCGCGCCTTTGCCGAGCCGATCGGCGCGCCAGAGACCATCGCCAAATATGTCTCGCGCCTGGTCGTCCAGCTTTGCGAAGCGCTTCAAAAGAAGGGCCTTGGCGTTCGCCGCACGGATCTGATCGTCCACAAGGTCGACAATACGATGCAGGCGATCCGCACCGGTACCGCAAAACCCGCCCGCGACGTCGCCTGGCTGACGAAGCTGTTAAAGGATCGGATCGAGAAGATCGAACCGGGTTTCGGTATCGAGAAACTCTCGCTCGTCGCCGTCATGTCCGAACCGCTCATCGAAACACAGAGGGCGTCTTCGCTGATTGAGGAGGAGGTCGTCGATATCGCCCCGCTGATCGACGTGATCGGCAATCGCGGCCAGCGCGTCTATCGCGTGGCGCCAGTGGCCAGCGATGTGCCCGAACGCAGCGTCCAGCGTGTCAACGCCGTTGCTGAAGAAACTGGAACGTCATGGAGCTTGCATTGGCCGCGGCCGGTTCGGCTGCTCGTCCAGCCGGAGCTCGTCGAGGTAATCGCGCTCCTGCCGGATCATCCGCCGGTCTCGATCACCTGGCGCGGCAAGCGCCGGCGGGTGAAACGCGCCGACGGGCCGGAGCGGATTTTCGGCGAGTGGTGGACGCGGGGCGCGGAATTCGATGCGGTAAGGGACTACTTCGTCGTCGAGGATGACAGCGGCGAACGATTCTGGATTTTTCGCTCCGGTGACGGTGTCGATGCCGCGACCGGCTCGCACAAATGGTTCCTGCATGGGATCTTCGCATGAGCTACGCCGAGCTTCAGGTGACGACGCATTTCTCCTTCCTCCGGGGAGCATCCTCGGCCGACGAGCTGTTTGCCACGGCCAAGCTGCTGGGCATCCAGGCGCTTGGCATCGTCGATCGCAACTCGCTGGCCGGCATCGTCCGGGCACTGGAAGCATCGCGCGCCACTGGCCTCCGGCTGGTTGTCGGCTGTCGGCTCGATTTGGCTGATGGCATGTCGATCCTCGTCTACCCCACCGATCGTGCCGCCTATTCGCGCCTTACTCGATTGCTGACGCTTGGCAAGGGCAGGGGCGGCAAGGCCAAATGCATCCTGCATCTCGATGATGTGACGCTCTATGCGGAAGGCCTCATCGGCATTCTCGTTCCCGATCTGCCGGACGAGACCTGCGCCGTGCAGCTGAGGAAGATGGCCGAGATTTTCGAGGACCGAGCCTATCTCGCTCTATCGCTTCGCCGGCGGCCGAACGACCAGATGCGGCTGTACGAACTGTCGAACATGGCCAACCGCTTCAAGGTCAAGACGGTGGTGACCAATGATGTGCTCTTCCATGAGCCTTCGCGGCGGCAGCTGCAGGATGTCGTCACCTGCATCCGCACCAGGACCACGATCGACGATGTCGGCTTCGAGCGGGAACGCCATGCCGATCGCTACCTGAAGCCGCCGGAGGAAATGGAGAGGCTGTTTCCCCGCTATCGGCAAGCGTTGGCGCGGACGATGGAAATCGTCAATCGCTGCAGGTTCTCGCTCGAAGAACTGACCTATCAATATCCGGAAGAGGCGATCGTGCCGGGCAAGGATGCGCAGGCTTCGCTTGAGCATTACGTCTGGGAGTGCGTGCCGCAGCGCTATCCTGAAGGCCTGCCACCAAAGGTGTTGAAAGTCGTCCGGCATGAACTCGACCTCATCCGCACCATGAAATACGCCCCCTATTTTTTGACGGTGTTTTCGATCGTCCGGTTCGCCCGCTCGCAGGGTATTCTCTGCCAGGGGCGGGGCTCGGCTGCGAACTCTGCTGTCTGTTATATCCTCGGAATCACATCGATCGATCCCGAGACCAACGATCTTCTGTTCGAGCGCTTTGTTTCCCAGGAACGCGACGAGCCACCGGATATCGATGTCGACTTCGAACACGAACGGCGCGAAGAGGTGATTCAATGGATCTACAAGACCTATACGCATCAGAAGGCGGCGCTCTGTGCGACGGTGACAAAATATCGCGCCAAGGGCGCCATCCGCGATGTTGGCAAGGCGCTCGGGCTGCCGGAGGACATGATCAAGGCGCTATCATCGGGCATGTGGTCCTGGTCGGCCGAGATGGCGGACGAAAGGAACCTTCGAGAGCTCAACCTCAATCCGGATGATCGTCGGCTGGCGCTGACCTTGCAGCTTGCGCAGCAGCTGATGGGGGCGCCTCGCCACCTCGGCCAGCATCCGGGTGGCTTCGTGCTGACCCATGACAGGCTCGATGATCTCGTGCCGATCGAACCTGCGTCCATGGCCGATCGGCAGGTGATCGAATGGGACAAGGACGACGTCGAGGCGCTGAAATTCATGAAGGTCGATGTCCTGGCGCTCGGCATGCTCACTTGCATGTCAAAAGCGTTCAGGCTGATCGAAGAGCAGAAGGGCAGACCGATTGATCTTGCCGGCATCGAGCAGGAGGATCCCAAGACCTATGCGATGATCCGCAAGGCCGACACGCTGGGTACCTTCCAGATCGAGAGCCGGGCGCAGATGTCGATGCTGCCCCGGATGAAGCCCAAGACTTTTTATGACCTGGTGATCCAGGTGGCGATCGTCCGACCTGGTCCGATCCAGGGTGACATGGTGCATCCCTATCTGCGTCGGCGTGAGGGCAAGGAGAAGCCTGAATATCCAACACCCGAACTGGAGGCAGTTCTCGGCAAGACACTTGGCGTGCCGCTCTTCCAGGAGAGCGCCATGAAGGTGGCGATGGTCTGCGCCGGCTTTACCGGCGGCGAAGCCGATCAGTTGCGCAAGTCGATGGCGACATTCAAGGTCACCGGCGGCGTGTCGCGGTTCCAGGAGAAGCTGGTCTCGGGCATGATCCGGAACGGCTATTCGCCGGAATTCGCCGAAAAGACATTCAAGCAGCTGGAAGGCTTCGGCTCCTACGGATTTCCGGAAAGCCATGCAGCGAGCTTTGCCCTCATCGCCTACGCCTCGAGCTATGTGAAATGCCATTTCCCGGACGTGTTCTGCGCTGCTCTGATCAACAGCCAGCCGATGGGTTTTTACGCTGTCGCCCAGATCGTCGGCGATGCCAGGAATCACGGCGTCGAAATCCGCCCGATCTGCATTAATCGGTCACGTTGGGATTGCACGCTGGAACAGATCGAAGGCAGCGATCGTCACGCCGTCCGGCTCGGCATGCGGCTGGTGCGAGGACTTGCAGCGGTCGATGCCGCCCGAATCATTGCCGCCCGCGCCGATCAGCCCTTCGACAGTGTCGACGACATGTGGCGGCGCTCCGGCGTACCGGCGGCTTCGCTGGTGGAACTGGCTGAGGGCGATGCCTTCTTGCCGTCACTGGGCCTGCAGCGCCGCGATGCGTTCTGGGCAATCAAGGCACTGCGTGACGAGCCGCTGCCATTATTTGCCGCGGCATCCGAGCGCGAGAGCAAGTCGATCGCGGAGCAGCGGGAACCGGATGTTGCACTGCGGCAGATGACGGATGGGCACAATGTCATCCAGGATTATAGCCACACGGGTCTTACTCTGCGCCAGCATCCGATCGCGTTCCTGCGCAAAGACCTTACGGCGCGCAGCATCGTCACCTGCGAGGAGGCGATGTCTGCCCGGGACGGTCGCTGGCTGATGACGGCCGGCCTCGTTCTCGTCCGGCAGAAACCCGGATCAGCAAAGGGCGTGATGTTTCTGACGATCGAAGACGAGACCGGCCCGGCGAACGTCGTCGTCTGGCCAAAACTGTTCGAGCGACGCCGGCGTGTGGTGCTGGGATCGAGCATGATGGCGATCAACGGACGCATCCAACGGGAAGGCGAGGTTGTGCACCTTGTCGCCCAGCAGCTCTTCGATCTCTCCGGCGACCTGTCGGCTTTGGCGGATCGTGATGAAGCATTCAAGCTTCCGACCGGTCGCGGCGATGAGTTCGCCCATGGCTCGCCGGGCAGTCCCGATGCCCGGGATCGGGCTGCCGTGAAGACGCGCGATATCTATGTTCCGTTATGCCGAATTCGGCATAAGGGGACTTATACCGAGCCCGAGACTATGCCGAGCCCATTCCCTAGATCCCGATTTCCGGTAATCCAGGATTGAAAGCTCGGCATAGTTTGAATGCGTTGGAAGACCGGGTTCGGCCCAAAGCGGCCGTCGGCCCAATGCCATCGTGCCAATTGGGCTGACCCCGCATCACTGCTCGCAAACATATAGGCCAAGTGGAAACAACTCTTCGTAACGCGGATGGTCCCTGATGCATTCAAGGCAACCCTCATGGCGAATGACATCAATCATATCGTCAGCAACACGCTGCATGTAGGCTTCGAGAATGTGCATCGCCGTGTCGAGACCCGAAGCCGTTGCGGCTGTCAGAATTGAATCTCGATCAGCTCGGGAGGCTCCTTGTTGAAATCGGAATATCGAATCCACCGCGGCGTTGCTTTGAACATCACTGCTCCTCTCTCGATGAACTCCCTTTCGGCCGGAACGCTGTTGAGATGGGCTTCCTGGTATTGTTCGATATCTGCGGCACGAACACTTGTTGCCTCACCCTCGTATTGAACCGTGATGTTGTCGTTCCATCCGACAACGAATGCGACGCCGGGACGCTCCGCGAGATTGTTGAACTTCCGTGTGTCTTTGAAAGTGTCGAACACGATCTCAAGATTGTCCCGCACCGAGAAGTCGACCGTAGCCGCCTCCGGCGTTCCGTTGCGGTGGCATGTCGCAATGACCGCCAAGGTGTGCTTCCTCAGGAATTCAAGGATCATGCGTTTCGTATGATCTTCGTCCATTGCCTCATCCCTCAGTGAGTTTTCTCGACTTTTGTGCAGTCCCATTCGACAGCCCGCCGGCCTCGGCGGCGTTTGGCCGCCAGCGCCGCGAGCTTGCGAGATATGCGTTCACCACCCGACCCAGCCATCGATGCGTCCGTTCTAATCTCGTGCCTTCCAGGACGATTAACACATTGCTCACCCTCGTTCGATGGTCATCGGCCAGCAGGGTCCTGCGCCGAACATCATGAAGACGGTCAAGGTTCTAAAAGAACGCAAGATCGCCGACAGGACCGCTCTTGGCGCTTTCCTGCCTAATGAAAGCTCCTCGATGATTGGTGGGCTCGTTTTCGAAGCCTCTTTCCTGCTACAAATTCAGCGGGTCCTTGCCATCCCTGGGAAGATCGGGTCGAACCGAGAGGTGCAATTCCTCACCCGCAACGAGATCAAAGCGATCCTCGCGGCTCCTGATCTGCGAACTTGGGTTGGGCGGCGGGACTATGTCCTGATGCTGACGGCTGTACCGACAAGATGCGCCTTTCCGTACTCGTCGGGCTTGATCGAAGCGCCGTCACTATTGGAATGGGCGCACACATTCGGGAAAGGTCGCAAGGAGCGGACCACGCCGATCACCAAGATGCTCAATGCAAAACTCAAAGCGTGGTTGGACGAACCGCCCATGCGGAACTCGAATGCTCTTTTTCCGACCATTCACGGTGAGCGGATGAGCCCCGATGCGGTGCAGTACCTTCTGGCAAAATACGTCTTGGCGGCGTCCAAGGGCTGTCCGTCTTTACGATCAAAGCGGATATCACTTCATGTCCTTCGCCACAGCGCCGCAATGGAACTGCTGGATGCAGGCGTGGACAGCACGGTGATCTCGTTGTGGCTCGGCCAAAGGAGGCCGCTCTTGCCAAGATCGATCCGTACAATGATCTCTCGCATGGGCGCTTCCGGGCTGGCGACGAACTCTTGGCTTTCCTCGATAAACTCTGATCCTTAGGAATCATCGATCGCTAAAGCCGCGATATCATTCTGTCCGGAGACCCGTTTCCGGGGTGGATCGCCGAAGGTCGTGGCTGATCTTCAGGAACGCCACGACGCCGACGCCCATTGACGCGGCGAATGAACAGGGAATCTCTATCGGCTAGCTGTGCCGCCATACGTTAATTGCGGATATCAGCAAAATCACCGCTAGCGCTGGCAGAAGTACGGAATTCGGGACAAGGCCAAGAAGCAGCCCGCCGACAAAGGTCCCGATTATCGAGCCTGCTGCCATAATCAGCAGGAACGCTTTGTTACCGCCAAGGACCGAGAAGCTCTGATCGCGGCTGTACCGTGTGAAGCCGACAAGCATGGTGGGCAGACTGACTGCAAGAGAGAGGCTGCCAGCCAGTTTGATATCCGCACCGAACAACAACACCAGCGTCGGGATCAGCAGCTCGCCGCCTGCCACGCCAAGCAAGGCTGCGACAATACCGATGATGAAGCCCGCGATCACGCCACCAATAAGCTGAGCTACTCCAGTCACCAACGGCTGCCCGGCGGTCGCATCATGACCGAGAACCAGCACCACAGCGATGATGATCAGCATGGCTGCTATGACTTTGTAGAGCGTCTCCGACCTCAAACGTGTCGCCCATCCTGCGCCGAACCAGGCTCCGATCAGGCTTCCGGCAAGGAGGTTGGCGATAATCGCCCAGTGATCTGCAATTGTTCCAAAGGAGATAGTTCCAGCACGGAACGGCAGCGCTGTCGCCACGACGACGAGGCTCATGGCCTTGTTCAGGATGACGGCTTCCAGCGCCGCAAAGTTGAACAGGCTGATGAGGATCGGGAGACGGAATTCCGCGCCCCCCAGCCCAATCAGACCTCCAAGAGTGCCTATGATTGCCCCCGCGACAAAGGCTGCGGGCTGATTTCGAGTAGTCGATGGATTGGCGGCGTCACTCATGACCGGTATGTATGCACAATAAATACGGGCTGGATAGAAGACGAACCTGATGAGTGTAACAAATTGCAGATGGTGTGTTGCCAACGGAGAAATGCTTTCGGAAGCAAAGCGCTACCGCGCGGAATTCAAGTCTGATGGTTTCACCATTGGCTGGAATGTCGGCTCAGCCGGTGGCCAGCATGTTTTTCATGCCCATCTGCACGTTATCTGCAGATATGAGGGCGAGCCGAACGCCGGGCGTGGATTGCGAAACCTTGCCCGCCAATTGCGAACGTTTTCAAAGCCAATTTCGACGACTCAATCTCTCGCCGATTGATCGTAGGGCGGAGCGAAGTAGACAGCAGATCGAATGCGGATTTATGCCGAGCTTATAATCCCGGATTAGCGGAAATCTCGGGCTTTAGGGAAGTCGCTCGGCATAGTATCGGGCTCGGGATAAATTTCTGACCTTCACATTGACGCCCTCAAGGTAAAGAGCAGGAATTTTCATTGAGCTTCAGCCAGAATGCGGTCGCCCCAGGATCAGAGCACGGATACCTTCTCGGCCTTGGACTTTCCGGTCTTGCGGTCCTGACCGACTTCAAAGCTGACCTTGTCACCCTCCTTCAGCGAACCGCCACGCTGCAAAGCAGACACGTGAACGAACATGTCCGTTCCGCCATTGTCAGGCGTGATGAAGCCGAATCCCTTGTCGTCGTTGAAAAATTTGACTGTACCGGTAGGCATGAAACTTCCTCTTAGCTTCCATTCCAAGACTCGCGTGCGGAACCTATATCGCCAACCGCTTTCGATCAACACGCGAGCGATTCCCTATCATTGAGCTACGAAAACTCGGTTAGACTTCATCCATATTACAGGGCCGCGGTTCGTATCCTTTCAAGAGCTTAGATATGAAGGAAGTTGTCACTGTGGTGCAGTGTCATTTGAAGTTGAAGCGGACCTTCCAGACAGTGCGATCAGTTGCAATTGCTCTCATTGCCGGAGAAAAGGCTTCCTTTTGTCCTTCTTTCCCGCGTTGAGTTTCCAGCTGAAAGCGGACGAGAGCGCATTGGAAACCTACACCTTCAATACGCACAAGCTCGCTCACAGGTTCTGCAAAACCTGGGGGTGCAGCCCTTTGCAGAGGGGATTGGCCCCGACGGATCGGAGACGCGGGCTGTGAACCTCCGGTGTGTGGCAGCATGCGATCTCGGCGCTTTGCGTGTGCAGGAATTCAATGGCGCCGATCGGTGAACTGTCGACGTGCGGGCGGCGTCGCCCGAGTGACCTCGGCGGCTGCGGGCTGTGTCAATTGACTCAGTTCGATCGTTAGGAGGGGGAGGCGCTCACAGACAGGGATACCGAGCTTCTTCGCCTTGTCGGGGAGATTGCCCTGAATGCCGGTGCCCGGGAAGTGCATCACACCGATAGGCAGGATGTCCAGCATCTGATCGTTACGCTTGAACGGCGCGGCCTTGGCGTGTTTGGGCCAATCGAGCGAAATGACACCAACGACGCGTTCACAGTCTCCCCTAGGCCGCGCCAAGGTAATGAACCTAACAAACAAATGGCTTTCTTTTAGGGTGGGACGCAGCATCGCCGCGCCCCACCGATGAGTAAAGCTCACCAGGGTAGAACTCGCTCTCCAGACGTCGAAACGGTCTCATATTCTGCTCCCATCAAGAGCCCCGGTAGTTGGCCGCACGGGGTAGAGATGTCAACGTCGCTGCGAGGCAAGCCGGACGGTTGCGCCAGCGGCAGGTTGAGCCATTGCTTTCGCCGTCGAGCGAAGAATCGCGGACTGGTTTGAGACGGCGTCATCGAGCCTGAACTGGCCAACGAGCTCGCGAAGTTTCTGGGCTTCCTGAGCGAGAGAGGTGGAAGCGGCCGTCGATTGTTCTACCATGGCCGCATTCTGTTGCGTTGTCTGATCCATTTGATTGACTGCAATGTTGACTTCGCTCAGGCCGACCGACTGCTCTTTGGCAGAGGTTGCGATCGCATCCATGTGCTGATTGATCTGCGTGATGAAGCTGCCGATGGTCGTGAGAGCTTGGCCGGTGTCGCGCACGAGCTTGACACCGTTTTCCACCTCTTTCGAGGAGTTCAGGATCAAGCCCTTGATTTCCTTGGCAGCGCTTGCTGAGCGCTGGGCAAGTTCGCGCACTTCTTGGGCTACGACGGCAAAACCCTTGCCTGCTTCGCCGGCTCTCGCCGCTTCCACGCCCGCATTGAGCGCGAGAAGATTGGTCTGGAATGCGATTTCATCGATGACGCTGATGATGTTGGAAATCTGTCGCGACGAGGTCTCGATGCGTTCCATTGCCTCTTCGGCGTGGGAAACGACTTCCGCAGACATCGCAGCGCTTCGGTTCGCCTCCGTGGCCACCTTACGGGTCTCTTCGGTGCGCTTGCTCGAATTCGCCACGTTCGCGGTAATCTCTTCCAGTGCTGCGGCCGTCTCTTCAAGCGAGGCGGCCTGCTGTTCCGTACGCTTTGAAAGATCGCCTGCCCCGGAAGAGATTTCGCGAGTGCCATCATCGATGGTGGTGATGCTGCTGGAAATCGACTTCAACGCTCCACCAAGTTGGGTGACAGATTGGTTGAAGTCGCGGCGCAGGGCCTCGAAATCGGGAGCGAACGCCTCATCGAGCTGAAAGGCAAGATCGCCTGCAGCAAGCCGCCTCAAGCCGGCAGCGAGACCCAATGTGGCGACGCGTAAACGCTCGGCGGCATCGGATTCTGCTTGTTGCTGGGCGGCGATGCGATCAGCCTCCGCTTGCTTCCGGTTTTCCTCCGCTTCCACCTCCATTCGCTTGTTTGCTATAGCGGCCTGGCGAAAGATCTCCACCGCGCTCGCCATGGAACCGATTTCGTCTGCACGACCGGCGAACGGAATGTTGGAACCGGTGTCGCCCTCGGCCAGTCGCCTCATCGAGGCTGTGATCTGGGTCACGGGATTGGCGACGCCTGTCAGCACAAAGGCAATCGCGCCGACGACGAGCAGGCCTGCGAGACCAATCGCGGCAAAGAGGTAGAACTTCACCGACGCGTAGGTCGTCTTGCTCGCGTCGGCAGCCTGTTTGCTGCCGATAACATTCAATTCAACCAGGGACGCCGTCAGTTCTTTCAGCTTATCCGAGTAGGTCCGCATCTCTCCGCCGAGATATTGCCCGGCTTCACCTATCTTGTTTGCGCGGGATAGGGCGAGAAGCTGCGGCCTGCCGGCGATGTAACTCTCGAAGTTTGCTCTTATTCCGGCGATCAACTGGCGCTCGCCGTCCGATGACGCCAATGGAAGATAAGCATCTATCGAGTTGCGAACCGTATCCTCCGCGACGGTGATGGCCTCTTCGCGCGATTTCTTGTCAGCTTCCGTCTGTGCGATGACGTGATCGCGGTAAGCGAGGCGCAGGTTTGCCATGTTGAGATTGATCACCCGGGAAGCCTGTACGCTCGGCAACCATTTCGTCGCGATTTCTTCGGTGGACCCGTTCGTCTTGCTTAGACCATCGATCGCAAGATATGCGACAATGCCGAAAAGCAGCGCTATGCTGCCAAATATCAGGAGCAGGCTGGATTTTATACTCGGACGATGCATTGAAGGCCCCCCAATTTCCGACGCACAGCCGGATCGCCAACAAGTATGTATCCAAACGAATTAATAAATCACGCAAACGTAATGCAACGTTTACCGGGACAGGTGGGGTCGCTGCATCCCGTGGCTTCTCACGGCACACGAAGCGCGAGATAAATGGCGCCGTCGCCAGTGTGCTGCTGCGGATCTGAGCCGCAGTTCGGAGAATGTGGCGTGTTAGGTGCGCTAACTGCTTTGACCGGGTCTGCGTTGGCGGCCCAGCCGGCCAAGATGGTCGAGACGAAAATGGGCAAGGTCCTGGCCACCGAAAAAGGCGTGGTGCTCTACACCTTCGACAAAGATACAAAGGGCCAATCCAACTGCGATCGCGATTGCCTGAAGAAGTGGCCGGCGTTCCACGCTGGAGCCAAGGCCAAGGCGGAAGGCGAATGGTCTTTGGTTAAAGCTGCGGATGGCAAAGAAATGTGGGCCTATGAGGGTAAGCCGCTTTACACCTTTGTCGAGGATAAGAAAGCCGGCGAAGCCAACGGCGATGGCGTTGGAGGAGTGTGGCACGTTGCCAAATAGGTCACCGGCGACGGTTCGAATGGGCGGTCGTCGGATCGCCCTGAACTCAAGGCCAACTTCTGGAATGGCCTATCTGTCTCTGTGTGCCTTCGCCGACAAACCCGGCCTGCCCGTTCGATAACCGCTGGCGAGGGACAACGTCGTCAGGGCACTGCATATCGATACCCTGACAGTCGAAGCCACGAATTTCCACTAGATGGTCCGTCGCCTCGCTCTGCAAACGCGAGCCGCGGCTCGGCGGATGTCACTAAAACGCGTGACGCCCAATTTAGCTCATGGATCGAGCGTCCTTCTTACAGCTTATGCGGTGTAACGCATTGTTTTGGATCACGAAGGGGAATATTCCTCGCGGTGGGCACCGGTTTCCTCGATCGCCGCCAAGCTGGGCTGCACGACGCAAACGCTCAGTGAATGGGTAAGGAGTTGGAAATGCACATGGTTCCCGGCCTGGACTTCCAAGCGGCGGAGCCACCGCGTTGACAACGCGAGCGCCATAATTTGATTGGTGTCGTTGCCCACCCCTCGTTGGCCTGGCGGATCTGCGATTCCTCCGGCCGAGCGTCCGGGCATTCATCATACAATTCCTAGAATCATCACCCAGTTTTATAATCATTCTTAATTGGAACATGCTTCACTTGTCCCAAGGACGAGGGATAGCATTCATGTCGACAATATTTCGAATTCTGACCGCAGCACTGATCTGGCTGCCGACAGCCGTCTTTGCTGCTGCCGACGAGTGGCGGATCGTCAAGGCGACGGATCAGGTGAAGTATACCGTCGACAGGACGAATTGGCTGGACTTGCGCGCCGGCGAGGTGGTCCCCAACCGGGCATGGGTTTCGACTGGTCCGCGGGGGCGAGTTCAGCTTTCCAGAGGGGTGGAGAGCGTCACCTTCCAGCCAAACACGGTTGCCGCCATCACCACCAACGAATCCGCTGTCATGAAGACGCAGATCTACCAGCAGGTCGGTGCGCTGGACCTTGAAATCGAGAAGCGAAGCCAGCCGCATACAACAGTACAGACGCCCTATCTCGCGGCGGTAGTCAAGGGAACGATCTTTCACGTGACCGTCGGTAAGGCGAAAGCTTCCGTCTCCGTCGATCGCGGCCTAGTCCAGGTCACCTCCTTCGCCAGCGGCCAGCGGTCGAATGTGGCGCCGGGTCAGAGCGCGACTGTCGACAAGAAGGCCGGCATGACGGTGGCGGGCCGGCTATCAAAGCCCGCAATCACCTCGGTCGCGCCGTCGGTCGCCCAGATTCCCGCCGTCGGCACCACGAAACTCGCCGGCGCCACCCCCGACGCCACGAGCAGTTCTTCGGCAACGAGCGGAAACACCAGTTCCAGCGCCAGCGACGTTGACGACAGCGGCAATGGCAATGGCAGCAGCAATTCCAGTAGCAGCAGTGGCAACGGCAATTCCAATGACAGCGGTAACAATGGGAATGGCAACGGCCACTCCGGTGGCAACGGAAACGGCAACAGCGGCGGCAATGGCAATTCCGGAGGAAACGGCAGCAATGGCAATTCCGGTGACAGCGGTAACAATGGGAATGGCAGCGGCAATTCCGGCGGCAATGGCAATGGAAACAGCGGCAAGGGCGACAACAACGGCGGTGGCAATGGTAACGGCAACTCCGGCGGAAACGGTAAAGGCAAGGACAAGTGAGAGATAGGAAGGCGGCTGGGGACTATCTCTCCAAGGGCATCGGCACGATCACGGTTCGGCTTCTGCTGATCGCCGCAATGCTGGCGCTGCCGGTGGCGGGATCCAGCGTCGGCATCATCCAGGGCATCAAAAACAGCCTTTTTGCCAAGCGCTTCCAATGGGCGCCTCGCACCGCCACCGGCAACGTCGTCTTCGTTGCGATCGACAAGCACTCCCTCGACGCCGTTGGGACATGGCCCTGGCCGCGGAGCATCTACGCGAAACTGCTCGACAAGCTGGTCGCCTCAGGCGTTAAGGACGTCTTCCTCGACGTCGATTTCAGCGCATTCTCCAGCACTGAGGAGGACGAGCTTCTTGCAGCGGCGCTGGCGAGATCCGGAGGAGGGGTTCTTTTGCCGGTGTTCCGGCAGCAGGAGATGGCGTCATTGTCTGAGACCGCGGTGACGAGACCAATCCCGCAGCTCCTTCAGAATGCCTGGCCTGCATTCGCCAATGTCGCGATGGATGCAGACGGGATCGTCCGCCGTTTCGATCTGGGAAGCCAGCTCGATGGCAACCCCATCCAATCCGCCGCAGCAGCCCTTGGCAGGATCGACGGCAGTTCCGGTTCTCTGCTGATCGACTACTCGATACGACCCGACACCGTTCCGACATTCTCCTTGTCGGACGTGCTGAACGGGACCGTCCCGGCCGAGGCAATCAGAGACCGCTCGGTCGTGGTGGGAGCATCGGCAGCCGAGCTGAAAGACATTTTCGCCGTTCCCGTCTACGGCGCAATCGCCGGCCCGCTCATTCACGTGCTCGCGTCGGAGACGTTGCTCCAGAACCGTTTCCTCAGAATGGTCGATGAGATTCCGCTGGAACTCTTGTTTGCTGCCTTGCTGATCGTCGGCGTCGTCTGCAGCCGTTCAACCAGCCTAGTCACGATGATGGCGGTCGCACTGACCATAGTTGCCGTCGGCGAGATCGGCGCATTCCTGCTGCAGTGGCGGTACGCGATCCTGGTCGGAACGGCGGTGCCGTGGTTGACGCTGCTGCTTGCGTGGATGCTCGCTCTGAACGAACGAGTCGATCTCGGGCGCATGCTTGTCGCCATCGCCAATACCGAGGCTCGAAACACCCGACGGCTGATGAGAAGGATCATCGCCGACAGTTCGGACGGTGTCGTTGCATTCGACAGCAATCTAAGGATCGTCGAGGCGAGCGAATCCGCAAAGGCGGTGCTGCGAGCCGAGATCGGCGCCTCGCTTCTCGGCAGCACGGAGACCGCGGTTATCGACATCGTGCGCAGGCTGGTCTCGGAGCACGAGGCCGAACCGGGCAAGGTGCACACTGCCCTTGTCGATTTCGCCGCGCAGGCTGGGTATTACGAGGCCTCCGTCACGATTTCGCCAATTGAACAGCCGGATGCGCATCTAGCCACGGCGCGATCGCGATTTGCCGGTTGCCTCATCATACGGGACATCACCGCCCGATATGATTATGAAGAGCGGTTGAAGACGCTCTCCGAGCGGGACGAGCTCACCGGGCTGCTCAATCGTCGGGAGTTCGCGTATCGACTAGCAAGCCTTGAGGGTGGGAGCTGCGTCTCGGTGCTGAATATCGAACGTTTCTCCTACCTTTGCGCCACGCTTGGATGCGACGTCGGCGACGAGGTCCTGAAAGCCGTGGCAGTGCGGCTTGGGAATGCATTCGCCGGTGATTTGCTGGCAAGGTTGGACCGCGACCATTTTGGCATCGCCACCGCCGCGACAGATGCGCTTCCCATCGAAGATTTTGCCGATGGTCTTTTGGCTCTGTTCGAGGAGCCTGTACAACTCACCGGCGCGGCCTTGCCGATCTCGGTCTACCTCGGAATATCTCGCTCAGGCGACACGGCGGCCCCTAGCGCCCTGCTGAACGCCGCCGAATCCGCTCTGGATGCCGCAAAGGCCGCGCCAGGCAGGCGGTGGTCTTCTTTCGATCCGTCTGTCGCCGTTCGCCAGGCCCGGTCGCGCCGGCTGGAGCGGGACATGCGCGACGCTCTCCGGGACCGGCAGTTCTTCCTGCTGTTCCAGCCGCAGATTGAGTTGGCGAGCGGGCGCCTTTTAGGTGCGGAAGCCCTGATCCGATGGAACCATCCCGAGTTCGGTTTGATATCGCCGGCCGAATTCATCCCGATCGCCGAATCCTCCGGCTTGATCTGCGAGATCGGCCGCTGGACGCTGTTCGAAGCTTGTACCGAGGCGGCCGCGTGGCCTGGTGACCTCGGTGTTGCCGTCAACGTCTCGGCGCTTCAGTTCGAGCGATCCGACATCGAGGCCGATGTAAGGCAAGCCTTGTCCGGCAGCGGACTTCCCTCTTCCCGCCTGTGCCTCGAACTGACGGAATCCGCGTTCCTCGATCAAGGGGGGGCGCTATCGCAAAGATGCGAGCGCTTCGCGAAACCGGAGTGGTCATTGCCTTGGACGACTTCGGGACCGGCTACTCATCGATGAGCTACCTTGCCGATCTTCCTCTCGACAAGCTCAAGATCGACCAGTCTTTTGTCCGGCGCATGGACGGAAATCCGACCGTATTGGAAATCGTCCGAGCGATCATTTCGCTGGCGCACGGCTTGAACCTGCAGGTTGTTGGCGAAGGAGTCGAAAATGAACTGGAGGCCGACGTGCTACATCGGCTCGGATGCGAGACAGGGCAGGGCTATCTCTTCGGGAGGCCAGACCAGTCGACCCGGATGCTTTCCGAGTGGAAAGTCCCGAAACCTCTGGCCGCCGATGCTTGACGATTCGGATCTACACTGAAGTGGCGCCTACCCTCGCGAGAGTGCGTCAAGGCAAAATGCAGGTTGCAATCTCGAAGCATGTTACATGTGGCTTCGAGTTGAACCGTCAATCGTCGCAAGAGCGAAGCGTGGTTCGCACGTTGGAAGGGGATTGATTCCTCAGTGTGAAGCTATAGGCAGCAGCGGTTTCCCTTCATCCTGGGTTCAGGCTCGATGTTAGAAACTCAGGCATCTTCGTGGGAGATGTCCACCATGACCAAAGCTGATTTCGCTGCAACCGATGCACCATTGCAGAACGAAGATATTGTGATCTGTAAAAGAGTCTTCGATCATATCTGCGCCACCGGGGAAATAACGGACGGCGATGCCTGCGACGAACTCGCAACCCAGATAATCTATTTCTATCAACATGGCGTCAGGAACGAAGATAGCTTGGAACAGCTGCTCGCGAGGGTTGTCGAGAACTGAGGCGGGATGAAACATGGCGGGCCGCTTTCCAAGCCGCTATCCCCTGTCATTCCACCTTCGTCCGTCTCAGTGACGTTCGCTGGGGGCTAAGAGTTGAACTCAGCATCGCATCCACAGCCGTCAGACGCATTACATGACGGTGCAAGCTCGGCGTCTCCTTTGGGCATTCGGGAAACGACGGAGCAAATTGATCATCGAATTTCGACCTATTCATTCGCGGCGGGTCTTCACCGTTTGCGGTGCTCGTCCCAAGACGAAGACAGTGCCGTATTCCGCGCAGCCCCTTCTGAACTACAAGCCGAACCACGAAATACGGGTCTTTTGGCAGTATGGACCAAATGGATACAAGCGACAAATATGTTGCCCGAGCTTGTCGAAATTCCCAAAACGCATATTTTTGGGTGGCGTCGAGTGCTCCCCGGACCGCGTATTGCGGGAGATTCGGATTTGCGGCCAGCGAACGCCTAATCACTTCCAAAGCACTTTTGCCCATTCGAGAGTGATTGGAAGACATGCTGCCGGGATGCTTTCGGTATCCCACCAGTCGTTCGGGAACGACTTCGATGCAGTAGCGCGTGGCCAGCCTGAGCTCGAAATCGAGGTCTTCGCAGCCTCCAAGACCGGCGGCTGAATATGAGCTATCAAACCCACCGATTTCAAGCGCGACGTTCCGCCGGACGAGAAGCGCGCTTCCATTGCCTATGTACTTAAAATTCAGATGTCGGGCATAGATATATCCCCTTGCAACTTCGGAACTTCCAGGCTGGATAACCTCGTCGTCTTCGTTGATGAGGCAATGCTGCACATAGACCGCAGCCCACCGCGAGGACAACCGGTTGAGAGCGTTCACCTGCTTTTCGATTTTTGTCCGGTGCCAGAGATCATCGGCGTCAAGGAATGCCACAAATCGGCCTGATGATACCTTGATCCCAGTATTCCGTGCAGCCGCGACACCACGGTTCGGTGTGGAGAGGAGACGGATCCGCGAGTCCGACATCGCTATCTGCTCAACGAGTTTTGCCGTGTCGTCCGTGGAACCGTCATTGACGACGATGATCTCTAAGGCGGTGTAGGTCTGGCGCAGAGCGGATCGAAGCGTCCGCTCAACATAGGTGGAAGCGTTGAAAGCCGGGATGACCACTGAGACCAAAGGCTGCTCAGAATTAAAGGTCCCTCGTCGATGCTCCTCTGTAGATGAAAGCATTGCAGATCTCTCGCCACGCCAACGACAAAGATACTTTCGTACAGATGAAGGACTGCCTTGTTGAGTTCTGCCGTTCTCCCACATTCAATTCGGAGCGGGAAATCCCAGCCACCGACAATGTTGGAAGATCGCCTTCAACGTGCCTACACTCTAACATTGTTTTGCGGGCGAAAACGGACTTTGGTCTGACGTAGACCCCTCTACTTTGGGAGAAGAAGAGGCCGCAGGCGGCCTTATCCGGCGACGCTGGATCTTCTCATGCATTGCATTTGGAAGTCATTTGAACCGAAGCGCGAACGCTTACGACTCTTTAACCGCTGCCCACAGCCAGGCACTTTGTTGCTTCGCGAAAACTGCCTTGAATAGCATCCAGGCCCGTTCTCTTGCCATCGTCTGTCGGCCAGGCGAGGACAAGGGCTTTGGCAACCTCGCCAAGTGATCGAGCCTGTACTTTTCCTGACCGTTCATCACAAGCATCAGAGGGGCGAAATCGTTCCCGGAGCCGCCCTTTATTCCCAAGACGCGACGCCCCGCCATGGATCGACAATTCTTCACCAGGGAGGTTCTGACTGGAGATCAGGGCTACGCGACCGAACCTCCCCGGTGTCCTTTTAACAAGGATCAGAAGAATCTAAGCCGGATCGCGCAGAGAGGAAGACGGACTTAGGTCGGACTGGCGCCCAGAACCCGCTTCTCATATTAGGTGAGGTAACATGAAGGTCCGTGGAGGGGCAGGACAGGACAGGAGGACGGTATGAGGTTCGGTTCCGATAACACCAACCACGAAGAGCGCTGCTCGCAAGGCCACAGTTCAGCATCGACGATTGCAACAATCGAAGCGGCGCTTTCCGCTGATCCGGATATCGACAGCATTGCCATCGAGATCAGGATGCTCGGCCCTGTCGTCCTGCTCGAGGGCTACATTACAAACACCGCGGACCGCGAGAAAGCCATCTCGCTTGCAGCGATGATCGTCGGCGAAGAAAACGTCCAGGATCGGATGCTGAGCCGCTTTCCTACGCAGTAGGCAGAGGTATCCAGGCGGGCTCGGACCAAGGTCTGACAAAGCCCCGGCATGAGGTCTTAAGTCTGGAACACATCCTCCTTTTGACGGTTTGCTTTTCCAGCGGAACCAACCGCTACAGCCAACCGCTTCAAGGAGGAAAACAGATGAATATCAAATCAGTAGCTATTGCCGCTGGTGTCCTGTTGGCGTCGACGTCTGCCTTTGCGCAGTCGTCGACGGTCACAGGTGCGGCGGGTGGTGCTGCAACGGGTGCGATCGTCGGCGGCCCGGTCGGTGCAGCTGTCGGCGGCATCGTCGGCGGCGTGGCAGGTAGCGTGATTGATCCGCCGCCGCAGCAGGTGGTGACCTATGTTCAGCAGGCTCCCGCCCCGACCGCACGGGTCGTGGTGAAGGAGAAGGTCGTCGTAGGACAGCCGCTGCCGGAGACGGTGGTCGTGACGCCGATTCCCGACGACCCGAAATATGCATACGCGATCGTCAACGACCAGCGTGTGATCGTCGAACCTTCCTCCCGCAAGGTCATCCAGGTCATTCAGTGACCGACGGGCGGCTTCAGCCGCCCTTTCCAACCATCAGGGCAGGCATGCACCGCACGAGAATGCGCGCGGGCATCGTCTACAGTCGGAGGTCAACTATGAAAAGCAATCATCAACCATGCTCCTGGCAGCGCTGTCACTTAGTGCATCGCCACTTGTAACATCGCCGGCGGCAGCTCAGCAGGACACCAAGAGCAGCGGCCAGGCCCAATCCGGCTCTCAGACGGGCACGGACGCCGGCTCGCAGTCGGGCTCCGCCAGGACCGGCACCGACTGCACCCCCGACGCGTCCGGAGCCTGCCCAGGCAAGGCCAGTCTTCTCAGCAGAAATCCGGTCAGGGCTCGGACATGAAAAAGAGCGCTGAGCAGCCTTCGACCGATGGCTCGACGAGCGGAAGTGCGTCCGGCAAGACTTCGATAGAAACCAAACCTACCTCGAAAGACGCCAGCGGTGGCGCCACGACAGAACAGAAGCCCGCCGCCAAGTCCGGCACCACGGATAGTAGCGGTTCGGCCACCGCAGGCACGAAGAGCACCACGCAAAATGCCAAGCCCGCCGAAGGCACAAGTGGCGGTCCACCACCGGTGATACGTCGAAGCAGTCGACCGATCAGAACGCGACGACAAACAAAACCAACGTCAACAACAACACCACGACAAACAACCAGACCACCAACACCAAGACCAACGTCAACATCTCGGTCGAGTAGCAGACCGAAATTCGAACGGTGGTGAAGGAAGTCCATGTCGCGCCCGTGAAGGAAGTCGACTTCACGGTCTCCGTCGGAACGAAAATCCCGAAGAAGATCCGACTGGAAAGGCTGCCGACGCGCATCGTCAAGATCGTTCCGCAGTATGAAGGTTACCGGTTCTTCATCCTTGCGGATGGCCGGATCGTCATCGTCGATCCCGATGCTCTGACGATTGTCTACATCATCGAGGCCTAACACGGTTTTTCCCGGCGGTGTCTTATGCGCCGCCGGGCCGCAGGAGCAAAATGATCTACCATGAAGATAAGCCGTCCGGCGCCGCGTTTCCCATCATCGTTATCCTGATCGCCATGGTCGCGATTGTCGGCAGCCTGGTCCTGTCATCAGGCCACCAGGCATCGGCTCGGGTCTGGGTTCCTGGTACTTCGGCTGGCCCCTGATCCGGCGGTGTCCAAAGGCGTACTTCCGATCCGACTAACAGCACCTATGATGAGAGCATGTTCATCGCAGATAGCGGCGTGAGATCGCCTTGACGCTCTCCGCCTTAGACTTCCTGATCCTGCCTTCCTGGCCAAGCTCGTACGATATCTTCTGGCCGTCGCGCCGTAGCGTCGACCCTTGGATCGCAGTTGCATTCACGAATACGTCTTGGCCACCGTCATCCGGCGTGGTGAAGCCGATCCCTTTGTCTTGATTGAGAAACCCAACCGTCCCATTCACCACAGCATTCTCCGAAGTCACGTTAAAAGAGCATGATTCATAGTGGTGCCTCAGTCCGCAGCGCTTTGTCATACTTCGAGCGACCTCGTGTCGATCGGCTGTCCGAGCAAATTTCACATCGCTCTCCTCGAGCTTAACCTAGGGAATACCGAGCGCTTGAGACACAGCGTGAAGGTGTCGGGAGCTTATCGCGGCTTAGCCGCGTTTTCACACCGGCTCGTGACAACACTCAAAACTCACCTTAATGGTTTGTTAAGCTTTAGAGGCGCGGGAGGTTCGCATGCATGGGAGCGAGATCAAGAAGGCATTTTACCCGAACTTCAACATGATCAGGCTCGTGGCAGCCTCCACGGTGATCTTCTCGCATGCCTTCCTTATCTCGGAGAAGACCTCGGCGAACGAGCCCTTTGAGCGTTTGCTCGGAGAGGTTAATATCCTCGGCCTCTTCGGCGTCTATGTTTTTTTCATCAGCAGCGGCTTCCTCGTCACGCAGAGCGCCCAGTTCGGCAGCGCGGGTGGTTTTCTCTGGCGGCGGGCGCTGAGAATATACCCGGCGTTTATCGTCTGTACGCTGCTCAGCGTCTATGTCTTGGGCGCCTTGTACAGCCCGTTGGGCGTCAGTGGTTACTTGCTCAAGTCGCTTCATATGAAGACGACACTGCATTCGTTGCTCAACCCGAACTTTGGCATGACCCTGCCGCATGTGCAGTTTTATGACCCCGCCATCTCTTGGCTTGCCACCTCGGTCAACGGCTCTCTTTGGACGATCGGGCAGGAAATCTTCTGCTACCTCATCGTCGCCGGATTAATGGTAATCGGGCTTCTGCGAGCCCCGATCATGGCACTTGCCCTCGCCGTGGGCGTGACCTGGCAGCTTTTCTTCGATCATCCGTGGCCAAACATACGGTTCCTGACGGATTTTACTTTTATCGCTCCCTACTTCTTCTGCGGTTCGCTTCTCTGGTTCGCGATGGAAAAGCGGCAGCCCAATATTGTCCTGGCATTGATCTTCGTGGCGCTCGGTATGCTCTGCCTCGTCTTCTGGCCCGGCTATCTTTACGGCCGCATGTTGTTCGCCTATCCGCTTGTCTACATCGCGACCTCGCCGGTGATACGCCTGCCGACCCTCGAACGATTGGGCGACGCCTCCTACGGGACCTATCTCTATGGCTGGCCAGTGGAGCAGATGATGAACCACGCCCTCGGCCAGTACAGCACGTGGTGGGCGGTGTTTGCGCTTTCCCTGCCGACAGCGTGGTTGCTTGGCTGGCTTTCGTGGCATCTCCTGGAAAAGCGTGCGCTGCGGTTGAAGCGGATCGCGCTCATCCAGCGACAGCCCGTCAGTGAGAAAAGCTGACTTCGACCCACACATCGCAGCGAGGGCCTTGATTTCATTTTAAAGCAGAGATCGCGTACCTGGCTGGGGCACGGGAAGCAGCTATCCGATAAATTCTGAAGCGGGCTATGAAAAAGTATGCTCGCCTCAGAATTGCTGCCTCTCCTCTGCAACTGAGAAGTCGCTACTGTACCTTGATCACGACTTTGCCCTTGGCGCGACCCGTCTCGACATAGGCCAAAGCCTCTGGCGTCTTGGTGAATGGGAATATCTTGTCCACGACGGGATGAACCGCGCCGGTATCGATCAACCCGGCAATCTCCTCCAGTTGCCTGCCATTGGCCCGCATGAACAGGAAGGAATAGTGAACGCCGCGGCTCTTCGCCTTCTTGCGAACGCTCCGGCTCAACAGACGGACGACGAGCTTCAGGAGCGCGTTCAGTCCGAGATCTTTGGCAAAGACCGGGTCCGGCGGGCCGGAAATTGAGACGAGGTGGCCACCCGGCTTTAGAATGTTCACCGATTTCATAAGTGTCTTTACGCCACTGACACTGAAATAGCGGGATCAACGGTTCTGGCACGGCGAGAGCTTTCGAGGCCAGCGTTCGACTTGTTGCTATGGGGTTCACGTTTTAGGCCGTGAAGATCGCATAATCCATCGACCGGAATACACAAGCCGAAGTGGGGAGGGGCGGAGAGCAGTCTTTAGGAGCGGCTTCATTCACCTTGCGTGGCTGCCGGAATCTGCTGCGGATAGATGCCGTGCATCACAGAGGAGTTCGGACGCTTCAAGAGGCCGCGACGAGTTATTCGTTGCCCCAGATGTAGGTTTGACCGACACTCATTCGTCATGAAGGCGTAACCTCAATCGATCGGTCACGGAGAACGCAAATGACCAAGGTCGCTTTCAATATCAGCATGTCGCTCGACGGCTTCATTACCGCAGGAAACCAGACCAGGGAGGAACCACTCGGCAAGAACGGCGAATTTCTTCACGAATGGTTCTTCAACAGCGGTAGAGAGGGCGACGCATATGTGCAGCGCCTCACCAGCAATGTTGGCAGCGTGATCTGCGGGCGCAAATGCTATGACGACTCGATCCCATACTGGGACGAGAACGGGCCGACGGGGCCGTTAAAGCTGCCGCTTTTCGTCGTCACCCACCGGCCGTTACTCGCCTCGCACAGCACTGGAATCTATCACGCGGCTGGGACAATTCCCGACGCGGTGAAGCAGGCGAAGTCGGCGGCCAGAGGCAAGGATGTGAGCCTCATGGGCGGAGCCGAGGTCTTTCGCCAAGCACTGGCCGGCGGGCTTGTCGACGAGATCGAGTTGCATATCGTGCCGGTGCTCTTTGGTGCTGGGAGTCGCCTGTTCGACACGCTGCCCAACCAGATCAAGCTTGAGCCCACCAGCATGCTCGACACGCCACTCGCTCGGCATATCGCCTATCGCATTGTGAAGTAAGCGAACGCAACCAGCCCTGTCTGACCAGGGTCCAGTCCCACAAATACCGTTTATGCCCCGCGCCGCCTCAAAAGACGTGGTCGACGGTTCGATTCCCTTCAAGGCGCACGGCTTCATCCTCCGTGTGATTGTTACTCTGCCCCGTTAATGGAATCCGTTGACGGAAATCCTGCACTCGGATGTGTGGGCGGATACGCTGTTGGTCTCTATAGACTGCTGTCCAGGTAACCGCTATTTGCGATGCTGAGCACGTAGCCGAGACCTCTTGTTGACACACCCAAGGCCTCTTGAAATGAAAAAAGTCCAACGCAGTTTTGCCGTCGAGTATAAATCCGGGCAGCGGAAGACCGATCCCAAGGCCAACTCCATCTGGGGTAATATGGATCTTAAGTCTGTTGCCCGCGATGTAGAGGAAGAGGCAATGCCATTTCTGTCGGGCGGCCCGCAGGAGCGCGAAGCTACCGGCGAAGTGCCTTTCCCTGCATCAGAACAGGCCGGGCCTTTGTTGACACTGCCGCTCGGGCAGGAGACAACTGCATCGGCTTTAAAGGAGACAATGATGGCCGACGAAAGCGATACGATGACCAATACGAATGCGCCGGCCGTTGTCGAAACCGAACTTGCGCCAAAGAAGCAGCGTAAACCCCGCGCCAAGAAGGCGGCCCCTGAAACGGTTCTCGCCGAGGTAACCGCGGAACCGGCCGTAGCTTCAGGCGTAGCGGGTGGAAGGCAGAAAAGGGGACGCAAGTCCAAGTCGGTTGAAGCTGTCAGCAGTGCCAAGCGCGCGCCGGTGAAACGTGCGACGAGGCCTGCGCAGACAGTAACGATGGCCCCGATGGCGGCGGGCGATGAGATGGCGGATCTCCTGCAGTTGGAAGAGGAAAACCAAAGACTGCGCAGGCTGCTAGCCGAACAACTCCGCGCTGAGAATGCCGATCTGCGAAAGCGACTTAAGCTCGATTGAAAATAACAGAAGGCCAGCCGCAGGCGCATTTCCGTGGCTATCGGGTTATGCATTTGGCGGCAGTTACCGCTATCGCCAAAGCCGGAACTTGCAGCCTGCATGCGGGAAAGAACGCGAGGTCGAATAGTTGGCGTCTCCATTGAAATTTCTTGCTCGGTTGGTGCGGAGGCGAGAAATAGGCACAGTCGAAGACGTGAAGCCCGACATTTTGGCAATTGGCGGTCCAATTGAAGCGTCTGCCGAGGAAAGCCTGAACACCGCTGATCGAACGTCAGACGAAAAGGCACAGCCTCGCAGTCAACCTGAGCCGTCCGAAGAAATCGGAAGCGATGCTCAGGATACCGCCGACACTGCAAACGCCGAGCTAGTGAGAGCCGCTGATCTGGCTTTATTCGATGGCACTGACATCGCCGCCGCCCACCGCGCTCCGGAGCTTGACCAGACTACCGAAAGCGCGCCGCGCAAGCACGGCGGCCGTGCCAAGAGACCCGAAGCGGTTGCAATCATTTCACCGGCCTCTCCGGTCGCGCCGACCTTCTCCGATAAAGCGAGGAGCTTGGATGAAGAGATCAGGGTGCTCCGCGCGCAGTTGACGAGCAAGCTTCAACTGCAAAACGCCCAACTGAAAAAAATGCTGGAGCGATTCGAACGCTGATCCATTTGTTAGCGACGACAGCGTCACGCTCAGAAGCCAGAAACAGTCTCCGATTTGAAATAGGTGCCAACGGTTCAACCTCCTCGAGACCCTCAGCGCTCCAACCCATATGAGACCAACTGCAAGGTCGCTGCCGAACCAGGTCGCTTCCGGATAACGACGGGCTCGATATTTGATACGCGCCTACACCCCGGTCGACTGGGACACGATCCCGGCCGCACCTCCATCATTGGCTATGTGCATGGCGCAGGACCGGGGAGTGATTGGCTCGGAGAGCGAAGGCAGGGAAGGCATGTGACTTCTTAGACGTCACCACCCGGTAGCTGCTCGATAAGGAAGCGAGCATCCACGGCTTTGGAATAGCGGCGCGGCGACAACTCCATTCTGAACGGACATCACACAATCAATTCCAGTCGGACTCGCGTGTCCGACCGGCTCGTTCGTGGACGAGCCTTCTTCCGCGCGCATGAGGATCGATAGGTCGGAGATCCATCACGTTTCTAGAAATGACACGCTTTGTCTTCGGCAACATTCTCGACCCGCTTGTGGCGCACACGCCAGTCGCCGGCGTCCGTCCTGGTGAGCCGATCCGTCACCATGGCGTAGGAGATCAGCTTCGGCAGATGCTCGTCATATTCCATGATCTCCATAGGCGCGGACTTGAGTTTGCTTGCCTCGCTCGATGGAGCGATGCGGATAAGCAGGATGTAGTAGGTGACGATGATGTCGTCGTCCGGTCCAGCGTCGATCACGTGGTTACAGTTGTGCCGCCGAACGCCATGGGTGATGGGCTCGTAGCCCTTCAGGAATACCGCTAACTCCTCCTTTCCGGCACTTCGTCCAAGCGGATGATCGACGATCACATCGTCCGAGAACGCGGCAAGCAGTTCCTCCGGTTGCCATCGGTCAAATAGGAAATTGACCCGGTTCACGAAATCAATAGCCTCGAACCGGGTATCGGCGTCGATGCGCCGCTTCGGTTGGGCGAGCGGCATGGCGCTGGTGTTCATGGAAGATTCCTTTTGCAGAGGTTGGGGCACACGTCGGCGAGGCCCGGAGAAGTCAGGGGGCTGGGCTCTTCAGCGGTCTGAGGGCTGGAGAACTGGCAGGCGCCTTTGGATGGTGCGCTAGACGAGCGAGTCCACGACGCCGCCATCGACTCTCAGCGCCGCACCGGTCGTGGCGGACGCGAGGGGAGAGGCGACGTAGACCACCATGTTCGCGACTTCCTCGACCGTTGCCGGCCGCTGGATGATCGAGGTCGGCCGATGCGTTTTGACGAAGTCGATGCCGGCTTGCTCGAAGGACCGCTTGGCCGTGACATGCCCCTTGAGCATCTCGGCGGCGCCTTCGGACATGGTCGGGCCTGGTAGCACCGAGTTCACCGTCACTCCCGTGCCAGCCATGCGCTTGGCGAGACCGCGCGCAACCGCAACGTCGGCGGTCTTGCTGACGCCGTAGTGGATCATCTCGACGGGAATATTGAAGGCGGATTCCGAACCGAGGAAGATGAAGCGCCCCCACGACTTGGCAGCCATTTTCGGAAGGTAGGCGCGCGCCAGGCGCACGCCGGCCATGACGTTGACCTGCCAGTGGCGGTCCCAGATAGCATCGTCGGTCTCGAAGAAATCCAACGGCTGAAAGATTCCGAGGTTGCTGACGACGATGTCCGGCTCGGGTTCGGCTCGGATCATCGCGTCACAACCCTCGGCGCCGGCGAGGTCGAGCGCATGACCGCGCGCACGGCCGCCGAGGCGCGCCACCGCTGCATCGACCTTTTGCCGGGTGCGGCCGTTGATAATGACTGCTGCGCCCGCCTCATGGAGGCCGCGGGCAATGGCAAATCCGATGCCTTCGGTGGATCCTGTAACCAGGGCGACATTACCTGAAAGGTCGATGTTCAACTTGCTTCTCCTGGAAGGTTGGCCGGGCGCCGCGTGCATCGCGCCGCCACCAGTGTGTTGGACGGAGCCGGCGCTTCGGACCCGGTGATGGCGACGTCCCTGTCGGCAATGCGGGAGCGGCTTACGCCGCCGCGTTCAGGGTATTGAAGGCGGCCCGGTGCGAGGTGACGAAGTCCTGAACGGTCATCGGCGGCACGCCCGTCACTTCGGCGATGATCTTGTCGGCGCCCGAGAAGATCCCGTTCTGGTAATCGAGGGCGATCGCGCAGAAATGCTGGATCAGAAATTCCGGCAGGCCGAACTTTTCCAGGCGATCGCGATAGGCGGGGATGGTCAGCGGCTGGTAGCTGATCTTGCGGCCGAGCACCTCGCTGATGGCCGCGGCGATGCCCGGCTGGTCAAGCTCGGTCGACCCATGAAGCGTGTAGGTCTTGCCGATATGGGCGGCCGGATCGGCCAGCAGCAAGGCGATCAGACGGGCCTGGTCCTCGGCGGCGATCGGCGCATGGCGGCCAGCGCCGTAGGGCAGGTCGATGATGCTCTGCTCGACGATCGTCTTGCGTGCAAACGGGTAGAGCAGCCATTGCGAGAAGAAGGTCGGCCGCAGGTGGATGGTGGGAATACCCGACCAGTCGAAGATCCGCTCGGCGATCCAGTGATCGCGCGCCGCATGGCTCTTGGAATCTTCGCGCGCGGAGATCTGCGACATGTTGATTACGGCCTTCAGCCCGGCGCGCCTGGCCGCATCGGCGAAATATGCCGTCGTCTGGATGATGCCGGGACGGACGGGATAGCAGAAATAGGCGGCGGCGGTGCCGGCGGCGGCGCGGATAACGTCGTCATGCTCGAAGAGGTCGCCGACCACGACCTCCGCGCCGTCGCTGCGAAGCGCCTCGGCCCGCTGGTCCTCCTTGTGGACCATGGCCCTGACGGCATGACCCTTTTCGAGCAGACGTTGGACGGTGTAGCGGCCAGTCTCACCGGTCGCGCCGGTAACGAGGAACGTGTCAGTCATTTCTATCTCCTTGTGTTTGGCTGCATCGTGATATGTGTAATTACACACTTTCGGGTAAAAAAGGGAGCTACCCGCCGAGGTTCAGCTCCAGAATTTCATCGCGCATGCGCACGGCACGGTCCTGTCCGACCTCCCGCTCAAACGCGGCCTGGGCGTTTTCCCAGAGCGGAATCGCCTCCGCCACCTTTGCAACGCCCGAAGGGGAGAGTGTGACATCGAAGGCGCGGCCGCTGTCGGCTCTGCCGGCGACAGCCCATCCGGCCATCTGCAGCGGCTTCAGCGCGCGGACCAGAGTCGTGCGCTCCATGCTCAGCATTTCAGCCAGACTGGTGATCTTGAGGCTCTGGTAGGCCTCGAGCAGGGACAGGATGGAGAACTGCGAGACCGACAGTCCGGCAGGCGCCAGATGATTGTCGTAGAGACGACTCAGATGTCGCGCGTTCTGGCGTGCGGCGAGGGCGTAACAGAGATGGGGACCAGTTGGTGTCGGCATGGGGTACATCTAAATGTGCAATTGCACAGTGTCAAGTCCATACCTCGCCTCCGATCGACAAGGCGTCAGACCTACAAAGCCGCGGTTCAGGGCTCATTGCTTAAAGTGCAATTACACACTACGTTCAGGAATGTCGCAGTCGAGTTTGGATCGCGCTTACGCGACACGATAGAAATCACGCCATCCCGGAGAAACGACATGTCGAGCAGTAACGGAGAAAAGCATCCATTCCTTGATGATCTTGCTGAAGACGCGGAGCTGAGAGGGACGGTCCTGCGCCGTCCGGTTTCGGGTCGTGACAATATCAAGCGCCTGGTCGAGGCGGTCGGCACGCTCTACGCCTCGCAGACGCCCACCTTCTATGGGGCGATCGATCAGCGCCATTTCCTGCAATACAAGGCAACACTTCGCACCGGCCTCGATCTGGAAGCGGTAGGTGTCATCGAGCGCGACGAGACCGGGCTCGTTCGGCGCGTGACGATGACGTTTTCGCCTTTGGACGCTGCGCTGTCGCTGTCGGCAGGACTGGGCGGCATTGTCGGGGAGGAGTTTGGTGACGATCTCTTTTACGACGCGTCGGTCAACGCGATCACGGCGTCCTGATTGCCAGACTCGCATACGATCGCATGCAAAGGCGCCGGAGGCTGGGCTACAGCCAGCCCCCGGCCTTTCCCACGCCATCAGCCGCGAAGGAACGCCAGCAGGTCGGCGTTCAAGCGGTCCTTGTCGACATGCAGCAGCCCATGCGAGCCGCCTTCGTAGACAATGAGCTTGGCATGTGGAACGAGCCCGGCGGTCAGTTTCGCGGAGATTTCCAGCGGGACGATCTGGTCGTCGCTGCCGTGGACCACCAGCGCGGGAACGGTGATCTTCTTGAGGTCGTCGCGGAAATCGGTTTCGGAGAAGGCGCCAAGCGCGTGATAGGCGGCAAGAAAGCCAGTTGCCTGCCCCTGCCGCCAGTAGCTCTCCCGCAGGCCCTCCGAGATGTGCGCCCCCGGCCGGTTGAAGCTGTAATACGGCATGGCGACCTCGAGATTCCACTGTGACCGGTTTGCCTGCACCGCCGCACGGAATGTATCGAACAGTTCCTTTGGCGCACCGTTCGGGTTGGTCGCAGTCTTCAGCAGGAAAGGTGTCACCGAGGAGACGAAGGCGACCTTGGCGACGCGGCTCTGGCCATGGCGCGCGACATAGCGTGCGACCTCTCCACCGCCCATCGAATGGCCGACGAATGTCGCCTCGCGCAGATCGAGCGCCTCGACGAGCTGGGCCAGATCATCGGCGAAGGTATCGTAGTCGTAACCACCGGCCGGCTGGCTTGATCGGCCAAAACCCCGGCGGTCATGGGCGATGACGCGGTAGCCATTCTGCAACAGGAAGAACATCTGGTCCTCCCAGGCGTCGGACGAGAGCGGATAGCCATGGCTGAACACCACGGCCGGACCGGTGCCCCAGTCCTTAAAGTAGAGGCTGGTGCCGTCTTTCGTGACCAAGCGGTCGCCTGTGAGCTTCCCGGCATGGACTGACGCGGGCGTTTTTGCTGCCGCCAAGTTCGCGCTAGCACCGGCCGCCGCCAGTCCGACGCCGGCGATGGCGGCCCCTTTCAGCAGGTTGCGCCGGGAAGTTCTGTCGGGTGTTGAGATCGTAGACATGAGGAAACTCCGTGAGAATTATGCCGCCTGGGCGGCGCGATTGGCGAATGTGGTTGGGCGTCGGTGCCGTGTTCGCACCCCTTTCGTGCGGGTGGATCAGAAGCCGAGCCTGCGCAGATCCTCCGCGACGAACATCTGGCCGCTGCGATTCTTGACGCTCGGCAGTTCGGAGACCTTGGCGCGCCAGGACTTCAGCGCGGAATGATCGTCTGGGATGGCAATGCCGGCGGCGTCCGCGAACATCAGCCCGGCAAACACGTGATGTCGGCCATCGAGAATGCATCGCCGGCGACGTACGAACGATCCCGCAACACCCTGTCGAAATACCTCATGCCGGCGAGCGCCTTGTCGCGCTGGCGATTGCCCCAGTCCTGACGGCCGGCCCATTCCGGGCTCTTGAACACCTGCAGCTCGGCGCCGAGGCCCGGCGTCGCGTGATGGAAGTAGTTGCCGACAGCATCGAGCAGTTCGGTCTCGGCCCGTTTCTGCATCATGTGGATCACGGCCTTTTCCTTCGGCGTCTTGCCGGTGAGCCGAGGATCGCCGTCGAGATTATCGAGGTATTCGGTGATGGCGGTTGCCTCCGCGATGTAAGTGCCGTCCTCGAGCTGGAGGACCGGCAGCACGCCAGACGGGTTCTTTTCGAGGAAAGCCGGCTGTTTGTGTTCGGCGCCGATGAGGTCGACGGAGACGAACTCGACCTGCGGTTCGAGGCCCTTCTCGGCGAGCACGATGCGGATACGGGCCGGATTGGGAAAGCCGGGGCGATCGAAGATTTTCATGGGAGACTCCTTTGTCTGTCTATCGATAGATAGATTGCAGTCGTGGTTTATCCCTTCCCTTTTCTGGCGTCAACAACTATCTATCGAGTGATAGGTAAGGATCGATGATGGCCAAAACCAAAACGGATATGCGCGAGGCGGTCATGACCGCCGCAAGGGCGACGGTGCAGTCGCATGGCTACAATGCGCTCAGCTTTCGCGAACTCGCGAAAGAGGTGGGGATCAAAAGTGCCAGCGTGCACTACCACTTCCCGACCAAGGGCGACCTGGGGGCGGCGTTGGCGCGCCGTTATACCGAGGAGGGGGCGGCCTATCTCGCTGAGCTCCTGGCGACGTCCGAGGACGCGACCTGGTGTATGGACAAATACACGGCGATCTTCCGCTCGGCCCTAGCCAACGATAACCGCATGTGTCTGTGCGGCATCATGAGCGCCGAGCTTGACGATCTTCCGATCGAGGTTCGGACCGAGGTCGACAAATTCGCGGCCATGAACGTTGGTTGGCTTGTCACGGTGCTCTCGCGGGCAAAGCCTTCAGTGAGCGAACAGGACCGGCGGGAACAAGCGATGGCGATCTTTGCCGCCATCGAGGGCGCCCAGCTGGTCGCGCGCGGCTGCCGGGACATCGGCATCTACGACCGGACGATCCGGTCTTATCGGACGACTGGTCTTATCCCGTGATTGGTGATTATGGACCATCCTTTCAGAGTTCATAAGATGCTGAAACGATCGGGCTCTCTCCCGAGAAAGACCCGTTTCGCAGCAGGGATTGGGGGACACATCCAACTTCCGTCGCCGTGGCGCTGCCCTACGGCAGCCGACCGTGGCGCGACGGCTGCAGATCAAGTTTGCTGACCACGGCTTATGTTTCGGTGGATGCAATTGTTCATATTGCAGCCACTTGGGACCCGCGGGCACCCCGCGACGGCGGCGGAGAAGACAGGCGCATCATAGGGTGTTTTTCAGATGGTATGCTGCCCGATCTGCCGAATCTCTATCGGAACGATGGAGGTTGATTATGCGACCCGCATCTGTGATGCTTATCCCGTGCTTCTTTGCGAAGTAGGCTACGTCATAAGGGTCTGAAACCTTTTTACGTGTTTCCTGCACAATGAGATGATCTCGGTTCATTGCATCTCCTGGTAGCTGATCGATCCGTTGAGCAACGATGGCCGCTTCGTCGTTGTTTGGCGAGAGACAATCTCAGTTTGTGTCTTTTGATCGAAAGCTCTGGGGCAGGTGTTGCAGATTGGACTCAAGTAAACCGATATGGAACGCGCACCATCTGGCTGGCCGATATTGTTCTTACCAAGCGGTCATTCTTGTCGATGTCAAAATGCTACGGCCTTGGTTAGCTCAGAAGTTTCAATAATGAGGGTCGGTGGTTCGAATCTTATCAAGGCGCGCATAGGCGGCCCTTCGTATCGGCTCTCATTTGGACCCTCAATGCCTCAATGATCGCCGCGCGATTCTCACGGTCGCCTCAGCCGCACTGAACGTCGATAACGAGTCAGACTAGAACGCGATCAACCTACCTGCTCATCAAAATAGCTTTCTGCGCAGGAAGATTGGTCGCAATCGACTATGGTTGCTTATCGGGCGATTGATCGTACTGAGCGTACGCATCTAGCATCATCTGCGTATACTCACTCGTGCTGGAGGTTAGCTCGCCCAGTCCAGGCCAGGCGAAAGGTATGGAGGACCACATCGATTCAAGTTCAACCTCGATACCCAGCTGGGCCGCCACAATCAAAGCCTGAACCGGCTCTTTGTCGTGCGGCCACAAGTCGTCCTCTAGCGATATCCAGACGTCATTCTCGTCATCGACACTGATCCGAGCTTGAAGCGCGCCGAGCCTCTCGCTGATGTTCGTGGCGTCATCAAGCAAAGCACTTCGGATGAGGAGAGTGATCTTCTCCTCATTCAGCTCGAGTTTGGGTCCGTCATCTACAAGCCGGAAACGGGGCTTGTCCCCGTCCACGGTGCTGTCAGTTTTCACGGGCGGGAGAGATTTGCCCTCATCTTCACACCAGAAGGCCGTGTCGAAGATGTCGAGAGGAGATGCGCCACACCCGGGGCAATGCCAGAGGTTTTGAGCGATCTGAGTACCGGTAATCGTTCCGTTACAATGTAAGCAGAACCACACTCCCGAGTCTCGGCCCCACAGCGGGTGGCGAACCACCCCGTCGATGTCAGGTTTTGTGGACCGTCGGGGCCAATCGGTAGAGATCTCACCACGAACCTGGACCGCCCGATCTCTGACCAGGCTAAGCGCCTTCTGAAGAAATTTTGGGTCAAAAACAGGGCATTTCCCATCATTTTCGGTAGATGTCTGGACGATCGGTGACGCGCCAGGGTTCCCCGGCACCGTGATACTCCACCCATCTCCGGCCATGATGACGTCGTGGAAAGCCACTTGAAGGCGGTATGCATGACCTCCAATCACGCCATGCTCGGCCTGTTCCAGAAGTGCGAAGCGGCGGGTCATCGCTTCGGGATCTCCGGTCTGAAAATCCGGCACCGGAAGAGCATGTGCCACGAAGGATTCAACGCTCGCCATCTGTTCGGAATTAGGCATCCAATCATTCTTGCTGACGGAAATCAGCTTTGTCCAATTGGCAAAACCCAATTTCACCGCAACCAAGTCAAGAGCTTGGTGTAGCGTAATCCTGTTGGCCCGCGCGTATCGTTTAGCAAGAAGCTTGAGGCTACTAAGTTTGTTCGCTTCGGTCATATCCATATCCTGAAATGATCCGACCATGTGCCCGCTAATGGCCAGACCATGCCTATTGGCACGGAGTGACACTTCAGAAATGAAACGCTGACATAGCTTTGCGTGGCGGGCACACCGGCCCGCGTGTAGGGCCAGGCTTTGTATGCCAGGCAGGGCGTTGTCGGTCAAGCGGATGCAAATTTGCCCACAGCGATTTCACACAGCACGCCGGCAACCGCGGAGCGGTGAGGACATCGTCGCCTTATTTTCAATACGTTAGTTTCAAGTGGCCGGCGGGCCGCGGGTTCGCATCCCTTCAAGAGCTCGGAATGGCGTGTCCGATCCTTCTCTGGAAAAGGCGCTTGAGCGTAGTCAGCTCCTGATAGCAGGTGTCGCCGTGTTCGCGACGAGGCTCATATTGATGCCCATTGATTACCATATAATATTTCGGATGCGGGGCTCGAGCAGCGGAATCATTTCTTTGACCTTGGGAGAGGAATTCCTCTGAGAGGCATATACGAGATAGCTCGGCCACGGGGCCGTTGACCACTCCGGAAGTACGCGCATCAGCCGTTTTTCCGAAATGCTGCCATGAACCAGAGTGGGCGGCATGAGGGCAATTCCTTCGCCGATCAAAGCGAGGTGCTTGATAGCACCAACCGAGTTTGAGGAGATACGGGCTTGTGGAACGATCCTGGCTTTTTCGCCGTCGGTGGAGACCAGATTCCAGGTGGTCAAGCTGTTGGTATTCTGCTCGGGTAATATGACAAGACACTGATGATGTGCCAGTTCGCGTGGCAGGCTAATCTCGTGCGACTGCTCCAGGTATTGGGGAGCCGCAACCAGGATCAGGCCGGCTTCCCCCAATCGCTTTGCCGTAAACCCGGCGTCCTTGAGCGGACTTGCCCTGATGGCGATATCGACCCCTTCACCGACCAAGTCCACAAGGCGATCCGTCAAGAGCATTTCGACTTTCACGTCGGGGAACTTCTTCGTGTACTCAATTGCGGCATCGCAGATCGACGCGTAGTCGAAATCGACGGGCGCTGTGATTTTCAGGGTGCCCGAAGGGTGCTGCTGAAACGACGAGGCTTGAGCGCCGGCGCTCGCCAGCGCAGCCACAGCTTGCTCCGCTCTCTCGAAAAATATGCTTCCAGCGTCCGTGAGACGGAGTTTTCTAGTCGTGCGCACGAGAAGGCTCACTCCAAGCGCTTTTTCGAGGTCGGAGATCCTATCGCTGACAGTCGAATTGGGAAGCTCCAGTTCTAGCGCGGCTTTCGTGAAGCTTCCCAGCTGCGCGACCCGAACAAATATCTTCACGCCATTCAAGTCCACGGGCCCCTCCGACTCACTGTCCGGCTCAGCGGATAATATAATCGAAATGTACGGACTAATCTACCAGGACAAAGCGGTCTATCTCTTGCACTCGTACAGATCAAAAAAGAAAATTTAAGGAAAAACCGCATGTCACAGAGCCACACGGACAAAATCCAGATCGAGCAACTCATCGAAAAGTATATCGGCGCACTGAACCATTCGAAAGCCGACGACGTGGTGGCGTTGTTCACCCCGGACGCCGTGCTGATGGGAGCGGACGCCCCAACGGTGGAGGGGGCGGAGCAGCTCAAGGCTTTCTTCGACCACGGCTTCGGCTTGATCAAGCTCGAACCTAAAATCGACATCGACGAGATAATCTTCACCGGAGATTTCGCGTTCGCAAGATCGCATTCGCAGGTGCGGGTCACCGTTTTGCAGGCCAACAAATCCCATTCCGAAGAGAACCGCGAGCTGTTCATATTCAGAAAGGATGGCGGCGAGTGGAGAATTGCGCGGTACATGTTCAACAAGCTACCTCCCGCCCATTAACGGTATGACGAGCTACCCGTTTCAGAAACCCTGTGTTCTGGACAGTCTGCCATCCGCTCGTCGCGATGGCGACGGCAGGGTTTGGCCCTGCCGTCGAACGCGGATCGTCTTTGCCGGTAGGACCGCAAGAAGGGCGGCGAGTCTTTCTGCCGGAGTTGTCTGGCGAGTGGTGGTGTTTTCGCGGCGGTGCCCGGCGCCTAGAAAGCGGCCTCACCGATCGACGCCCCGCCATCGACATGCAACGTCTGGCCGGTCATGAAGGCGGCATCGTCGGAGAGCAGGGAGGCGATGGTCGGGGCGATCTCTTCCGGAGCGCCGAAGCGTCCCATTGGCACGCCGGCCAGGTATCGTGCTTCACCGGCGCTGCCGGCCGGATTGTTGGCCCGGAACAGTTCGGTCTCGGTCGGACCAGGCGAGACGGCATTGACCGTGATGCCCGAGGTCGCAAGTTCCAGGGCCCAGCCGCGGGTGAAACTGACCAGGGCCGCCTTTGCTGCGGCGTAGGCCGTAGGCTCGACACTACCGAGAATCGTCAGGCTCGTTATGTTGACGATCCGTCCCCAGCCTCGCGCCTTCATGCCGGGCAATGCTGCCTGGGTAGACACCAGCGCTGGATGCAGGTTGACCCGCAAGACGAGCAGACTGACGTCCTCGCGATTATCGTCTCCGGCGAAGGACGTCTGATATGTTGCGAGGCAGCCGAGGATGCCCCAGCTTTGCGGTGCGACGTCCCCTGTAAGAGAGGATGTTCGCGGCCTTGGCGAGGATATCTAGCCACTTCTACGGACGCCTGCCGGTCCTGCCTCGATCAGCATGTTGATCCTGGAGAGAAATGTCGCGAGGACGGGAGAGGGGTTGTCGCGGCGATAGCCAACCGCCAGCTCGATTGTCGGTGGTTCTCCGTCGAGAGGGCGACTTACAACCGACCAGGGAAGTAGCGGCTCAACATACGCAGGAAGCAGCGCAATTCCCCTTGTTGAGGCAACGAGCGAAATCCCCATCGCGAAATTGTCAATGCGGTGGGAAGGGGTGATATCGATCCCTTTGTCCCGTAGATAGTCGTCGACGACCGCGCGCAAGACGTGCGGTACGTCGGAAAAGCCAATGATGCTCTCGCTCGCCAAATCTAGAGGGGTGACCACGGAGCCGGCCGCAAGCCGATGATCACTCGGCAGGACGGCGACCAGCGGTTCGCGCGCCACGACTTGGTAGGTAACATCCGGGCGCGGCTCAACGCGCAGAAAGCCGAGGTCAAGCTCACCGCTCTGGAGAGCGTCGGCCACATCGGCGAGTACAGGCTCGATACTTTGAAATCGATCAAAGGCAGTTCGGCGCGCAGGATTTGTGTGACATGCGGCAGCCAATCGACCTCCTGTCCCGTGAGAAAGCCCACAGCAAAGGTAGCCTTGGCAGGCCGTGCCGCGCGTCGGGCTGCAGCAATTGCCTCGTTTGCTTGACCGAGCGCCAGCCTCGCATGATCGAGAAACGCTGAACCCGCAGGCGTCAGCGTGATCCCACGGGCATTGCGGATGAAAAGCTCGGCGCCGACCTCGAGTTCGAGATCGCGAAGTTGTCGGCTGAGAGACGGCTGTGCGGTATGCAAGCGCTTTTCTGCCGCTACCGTGAGGCTGCCCTCTTCAGCGACCGCGATGAAATATCGAAGGTGACGCAGTTCCATCAAGCCATGCCTCTGAGGTATCGCTCGCGAACATATAAAGTCTTTTTCCAGGCCGCAAGGATAACTTATCTATCCCTCAACGAGATCGAGATCACCCGATGGCAAGCGCTACCGAACACAAGCGCTTCCGAGTGTGAAACCACTTGTTTTTCGAACATAGGAAAAGGAAACCATCATGGAAAACCAAGTCATTCTGATCACTGGCGGCCTGACCGGCATCGGTCGGGCAACGGCGGTCGCCGCTGCACAAGCGGGCCATACAGTCGTCGTGTCAGGTCGCAACAGCGAGACCGGCGAGGCATTGGTCAACAGTTTGCGTGCCGCCGGCGCCGAGGCTGAGTTCGTTCGCGCCGACGTCCGCAACGACGACGATGTTCGCGCGCTCATCGACCATACCGTCAGCCGGTTCGGCCGGATCGATGCAGCCATCAACAACGCCGGCACGGAAGGCACGCCCGGCCCGATCGGCGATCAGACCGGTGAAAGCTATGCCCAGACCTTCGACACTAACGTCCTCGGCACGTTGCTGAGCCTGAAGCACGAGCTGCGCATCATGCAGAACCAGGGCCATGGAAGCATCGTCAACATCTCGTCAACCTATGGCCATGAGGGTGCTGCCGGCGCTTCGATCTACTCGGCCAGCAAGCACGCTGTGGAAGGCCTCACCAAATCCGCGGCTCTCGAAGCGGCACCACATGGGGTCCGTGTCAATGCGGTGGCACCGGGACCGACCGATACGGGCATGCTCGATCGCTTCACGGGTTCCGAAGACCGGAAGTCAGCCCTTGCGAGGTCTGTGCCGCTCGGCCGTGTCGGCAAGCCCGATGAACTTGCCGCAGCAATTCTGTTTCTCGCATCACCCGCCGCATCCTTCGTGACGGGGCAGATCGTTACCGTTGACGGCGGCAAGACGGCTGGCTGATTTTCTCAACCGATTTCACACATGGGCTCTGCTATGACCAACTATACCCACGATACCGTCCCGACGCAGTTCGTCGAGGCCAACGGCATCCGCTTCGCCTACCTCCGGTTCGGCAAGCAAGGCGGCATACCGCTTGTCTTCAACCAACATTACAAAGGCACGATGGATAACTGGGACCCGGCTGTGACCGATGGGCTTGCCCGGGACCGCGAGGTGATCCTGTTCAACAATGCCGGCGTGGCGAACTCATCCGGTGAGACGCCTTCGAGCTTTCAGGAAATGGGTGCTAACGCGATTGCCTTCATTCGGGCGCTAGGCCTCACCAAGGTCGACGTGCTCGGTTTCTCGATCGGTGGCTTTGTCGCCCAGGAAATCACGCTGCAGGCGCCTGATCTCGTCCGCAAGCTGATTTTAGTCGGCACGGGTCATCGTGGCAACGATATGTCGCAGAGCCAGTCGAACGCCATCTTTTCGGGCAACTATGATCCGCCTGAACATCTGTGGCTCGCCGTACATTTCTCGCCGTCCGAGACAAGCCGGGCCGCCGGCCTGAAATTCATCGAGCGCAAGCTTCGCCGTCAGGAGCGCGATCCGGAAGTCAGCCTGCAGACCGTTGAGGCTCAAGGCGCAGCGATCGGCAAGCACATCATTCCGCGCGATGACGCGCTGGATTACCTGAAGACGATCCATCAGCCGGTGTTGGTCGTGCAGGGAAGCAACGACGTCATCATCCCCACCAAGCATTCCTACACCCTGCAGCAGAACCTGCCGAACGCGCAGTTGATCCTCTATCCGGACGCCAATCACGGCTCGTTCTATCAGTATCCGGAACTGTTCGTGGCGCACGCCAACCTGTTCCTGAACGTATAAACCGGCCGCCTCACCACAATCCGAGATCGAACGGCGCCTGGCAATAGGCGGACGCCGAACGATCCCTCACACCCCAAGGAGATACCATTATGAACGGCTGCAAAGGTAAGACAGCACTCGTCACGGGTGCTTCCCGCGGCATTGGCCGCGCCACGGCACTCGCGCTCGCAAAGGCCGGAGCCCAGGTGCTCGTGCATTACGGTCGCGGCGCTGACGAGGCAAAGGCCGTCGTCAAGGAAATCCGTGACGCGGGCGGCCGGGCTGAAGCCCTCGGTGCCGACCTGTCCTCGCCGGCGGGGCCGCATGACCTCGCCAAGCAGGTTCGTGCCATCGTCGGGGATCGTCTCGATATTCTCGTCGCCAATGCCGGTACGTCACAGGCCGCGACGATAGAAGAGACGACAGTCGAGGATTTCGATCGGCTGTTTGCCGTCAACGTCCGCGCTCCCTTCTTCCTTGTCCAGCAGCTTTTGCCGATCCTCGGCGAACGCTCGAGCGTCGTGCTGCTGTCGTCGCTCGCAGCGGATGCTGCGGTGGGAAACCTATCGGCCTATGCATCGACCAAGGGCGCCATCGATACCCTCGTCAAGCATTTCGCCGCGGCGCTTGGCCCGAGGGGTATCCGCGTCAATGCCGTCGCACCGGGCGTCGTCCCGACCGACATGTCGAATTTTGCGAAGACCGACCAGGGTCGTGAATTCACGCTCGGCATGCAGGCGCTGAAGCGGATGGCCGAGCCAGAGGACATTGCGGACGCTGTGGCATTCCTTGCCTCTGAAAACGCCCGCTGGGTGACCGGCGACACGCTGCATGTCGACGGCGGCTCCAAGCTCTGATTGCAACCCCATTGCCAAACCCATCACTCAAGGACAGTCATCATGAACGCCAACTTGAAACTCTACCAGTCGAACGGCTCGCCGAATTCCCGCCGCGTCCGCATCTTCCTTGCCGAAAAGGGTGTCACGCTCACCCAGGTGGCGATTGATCTCGGCGCCAAGGAGCAGTTTTCCGACGCCTATGTCGCGATCAACCCACGCCGGGTTGTCCCCACACTCGTGCTGGAAGACGGAACCGTGATCGGCGAAGTCCCCGCCATCATGCGCTATCTCGACGAAGCTTTCCCGACCAAACCTTTGCTCGGCGCAGATGCCAAGGAGAAAGCCGTCATCCAGATGTGGGAACGACGGATGGAGCTTGAAGGCTTCGCGGCCGTCATGGAAACGGTCCGCAACCGCGCCGCCGGCCTGAAGGGACGCGCGATTGCCGGCCCGCATGATTACGAGCAGATTCCGGCCCTGGTCGACCGCGGCATGGAACGGGTGAAGGATTTCTACACCGACCTCGAAGCCCGTCTCAACGAGCAACCGTTCGTAGCCGGACCCGCCCTATCGGCCGCCGACATCACCGCCTTCGTAACGATCGGTTTCGCCACCAATGCGCTCCAGCTCGCGATCCCCGAAGCGAACGCGGCGACCAGTCGCTGGTACAACGCCCTGGCAGCCCGCGAAAGCTTCTCGGCCTGACCTCTCAAATCCAGCTCCGTCTCCCAAGAACATTGGCAGGTACATATGATGTCCAAGCTCTTCACTTCAGTGCGGATCGGCGCGCTTGACCTCAGTCATCGCGTCGTCCATGCCCCAACGACCCGACTGCGTGCGCTGGCGGACGAGACACCCAGCCCGATGATGGTGGACTATTATCGCCAGCGGGCATCGCAGGGCGGTCTGTTCATCACCGAGTCCGCCCATCCCTCGCACGACAGCCGCGGTTATATTGGCGCGCCCGGCATCTATACAGACGCCCATGTGGCGGGATGGCGGCAGATCACCGACGCCGTCCATGCCAAGGGTGGTTTGATCATCATGCAGATCGCTCATGATGGCCGTCAGAGCCATGTCGATCTCAGCGATGGCGGCGCTCCGATAGCGCCATCCGTTGTGCCGTTCGAAGGAAAGGCCTTCACGCAAAACGGCCGGGTTCCCGTTTCGCCGCACCGGGAGATCGCACTCGAGGAAATCCCGGTGCTGATCGAAAGTTTCCAACGCGGTGCCGAGCGGGCCAAGGCTGCCGGCTTCGACGGAATCGAACTGCATGCCGCAAACGGCTATCTCGTCGACACCTTCCTTCAGGACGGCACGAACAAGCGCACCGACGCTTACGGTGGCTCGATCACCAATCGGATGCGTTTCCCGCTCGAACTCACCGCGGCCTTGATCTCGGTATTCGGCGCCGATCGCGTCGGCGTCCGTATCTCGCCGAGCGGCACCTGGGGGGCGATTTCGGACAGCGATCCACAGGCGACGTTCGGCGCATTTGCCGAGGCCTTGAACGCCTACGGTCTGGCCTACCTGCACATTATCGAACCGCGCGTCAGCGGTGTCGAAACTGTGCATGAAGGGCAGGCACCTGTCGCATCCTCCTATCTGCGCAAAATCTTCAAGGGGCCCATCATCGCCGCCGGCGGATTTGATCGCGCCGACGCCGAGTCGATCATAGAACGTGGTGATGCTGACGCTGTTGCGTTCGGTCGGTTCTTCACATCGAACCCCGATCTGCCGGAACGGTTTCGTCGCAACCTGCCGCTCACGCCCTATGTGCGCGAAGCCTTCTGGGGTGGTGACGAACGGTATTATACGGACTTCCAGCCTATGGCCGGCGATACCCCAACGCAGTTGCATAGTCTCGTCAAGAATTAGCTTAGGCAGGAAACTGCGTCGCTCCGAGCTCCGGCTCAATTTTTCAAAGTTGGTCCCACGTAACTTTCTGGCGATGCATCAAGCAATCTCGACTTCGCGGCCAGGAAACGCACCAATCACCCAATCTGAAAAGATCTGTGTTGAGGCCGGAACCGTTCCTTTAGGAAGCGCAAGATAGAAAGCGTGGCGAGCAATCGGAGGCGCATCGACGGGCTGTATCAACGACCCCTTGTTGAGGAAGTTCTCTATCAGAGGAGGACCGATCAGAGCGAAGCCTTGGCCATCGAGAGCTGCCTGAACCAAATTGGTGTAGGAGTTGACCGTGATGCCGGTCCGAGCCTTGCCCATGTCGATCCCGAGGGTGTGGAAATACTTCGCCCACCGGGTTTGCTCGTCGTAAGGACCTTCGAGATGAATGAGAGGCTGCTGAAGTAGATCGATGGGGGTCAGTCTGGTCCCGGATGGCAACAGCTTGTCTGAGCAAGTGGGACTGATGGACTGACGGCTGAGAAAAGTCGCCTCGGCATTGTCAGGTTGCGCATCACCGTATCGGATAGCAACATCGATATTGTCGTCGAAGCCCAGGTTTCCGTCGGAAACGATAAACCGCAGCTCGATGTCCGGATGGATTGCCCTGAACTCGCCAAGCCTTGGCATCAGCCAATAGGTCATGAAACCCGGCGTGGTCCCGACATTGACGACATTGGTGTCGGCTTGCCTGGTGATCTCCGCTGTCGCCCGAAGCGCTCTCTCCAAGGCATCGGAAATAGCTACATGATACCGCTCTCCGGCCTTCGTCAGCCTGACTGAGCGCTGCAAGCGCTGAAACAGCGGGACACCAAGGAATCTCTCCAGCGCTTGGATCTGCTGGCTGACAGCCACGCGTGAGACATTGAGTTCCATCGCCGCCTTGGTAAAGCTAAGCTGACGTCCAGCGGCTTCGAAGGTCACGAGGTGGTTCGGGGGTGGCAGTCTTGACCGAAGCTTTTGCATAAAGCTGAGCTTACGCATATCGTAGGAATTAAGCAACTTGCCATCGCCTGTATGGAACGTAAGCTGACCCCTGCTTGATAACAATAATTCAACATACGACGCCGGAAGCTTGATGCTCACCGCCGAACGTTCAGGCGTAATTTGTTCGAAAGGGGAACGACATGAAATCTATTCTCGCAGCAATCGGCTTGCTTGGCGCGAGCCTGCTTGCCAGCGTCACCAACGCGAATGCCGCCTGCGGCAATGTTACGATCACCGAGATGAACTGGTCATCGGCCGCGGTGGTCACCGCCGTCTCCAGCTTCCTGATGGAGCAAGGCTACGGCTGCACTGTCAAGAAGGTGCCGACCTCCACTGTTCCGGCACTCACCTCGCTTGCCGAAACCGGGCAGCCCGACATTCTGACCGAGGTCTGGCCAGGTGTGGCCGATGTCTATTACAAGCTCGAAAAGGAAGGCAAGATCGTCAAGGTCGGCGACGTGCTGTCCGATGGCGGCGAAGACGGCTGGTGGATTCCCCAGTACCTGGCTGATGCCCATCCAGAGCTAAAGACCCTTGATGGCATTCTGGCAAATCCGAAGCTCGTCGGTGGTAAGTTCAACAATTGCCCGGTCGGCTGGGGCTGCCGTACGTCGGATGACAATTTGATCAAGGCGTTTGAGCTCGAAAAACACGCGATCGAGATCTTCAACCACGGATCCGGCGAGACGCTCGCCGCTTCGATTGCTTCGGCTAACACCGCGAAGGAACCATGGTTCGGCTACTACTGGGCACCGACAAGCGTGCTCGGCAAGTACAAGATGTTCAAGGTCGACATGGGGCCAATCGACAAGGACAAGGCAAAGTGCAACGCGACCGCCGATTGCGCGACACCCGGCAAGACCGGCTGGCCGAGCGCGACCGTGCTCACCACTATGGGCAAGGCCTTTCACGACAAGAACCCGGAATTGGTCGCTCTCATGAGCAAGGTCAGCTTCAAGAACTCGCAAATGAACGAACTGCTCGCCTGGCAGGAAGACAACAAAGCGACTGCCGACGAGACGGCGGTCCACTTCCTGACGACCTACAAGGACGTCTGGCCAAGCTGGCTTTCTGAAGACGCCAAGGCCAAGATCAGCGCCATCGTCAAGTAACGTCTCGGGTCCGCGGCAATCCGCTTGCGGACCCCATCACGTTCGATCCTTGTCTCAAGGGCAGCGTCAACCTGTCCCTCAAGCTTCAGATCCTGGGTGCTCATGGCTTTTTACGATGGACTGTTCAATCACCTTGGTCTTCGTGACTGGTGCGACGCTTCGGCCTCGACTGGCCCTGTCAGCATGGCCGACCTGATCAAGAAGAGCAAAGAGGCAGGTGGGCCGCCGCCCTCATTAATGGATGCTCCCTTTCCCTCGCTCGACGCCTTCCACGATGCCTGCCGGGCCATTCCACGAACGCGCGATTTTACGTCGGGGATAGAAAGCGGCTTCCTATACATCCGCGTAGCGCTGAAGACGGTGCTCGATCCCCTGACCCAGCCGCTGTCCTGGCTGCTCGATTCATCGCTGCGCTTGGTTGAGATTGCGCCCTGGTGGGCGATGGTCCTGGCGCTTCTGGTCTTGGTCTACCTCGCGTCCCGCTCGTGGTCGATCCTGGCATTGGTCGCTGCGGGGCTTCTGGTTCTCGGCGTCGTCGATCACCTTCACTATGCGTTGCAGACCATGGCGATCGTCTTTTCCTGCACCTTCATTTGCATTCTGGTTGGCATCCCGATCGGCATACTCATGGCGAAGAGCAAACGGATGGAGCGGCTTTCGCTTCCCGTGCTCGACATGCTCCAGACGCTGCCGTCCTTCGTCTACCTCATTCCGCTGATCTTCCTGTTTTCGGTGACGGAATCGAAGCTCTACGGCATCGCCATCATCCTTTACGCGGTGGTCCCAGTTATTCGTCTGACCAATCTCGGTATCCGCATGGTTGACGGCAGTGTCGGCGAAGCCGCCGATGCGTTTGGCATGGATGGGTGGCAGAAGTTGTTCCGGGTCGAGATGCCGCTGGCATTGCCGAGCATCATGGCGGGGGTCAATCAGACGATCATGATGGCGCTGTCTATGGTGGTCATCGCATCGCTGGTCTCGGCCCCTGGCCTTGGTGTCCTCGTCCTGCGTGGTATCAACAATCTCGAACTTGGGACCGGGCTTGTCGCAGGTTTTGGCATTGTGCTGCTCGCAATCATGTTCGACCGGGTCAGCAAGGTCTCGATGTCGCGTATCAATGGAACTCTCCAGCCACGGGGAGAGCGCCCTTGACCGACCAGCCGAAGATTTCGATCCGAGACCTCTACAAAATATTCGGCCCCCACCCTCATTCCATGGTGCCGAAGGTTCATGGTGGCATGGGCAAGGCCGAGCTTCTCGAAAAGCACGGTCATGTCCTCGGGCTGAGAGACATCAACGTCGATATGCGCCGCGGCGACATCACCGTCATCATGGGCCTTTCGGGATCGGGGAAGTCGACCCTGATCCGGCATCTGAACGGTCTGATCAGTCCCACTGCCGGTGAAATCCTGCTGGACGGCATCGATGTGGCTGGCTTGACGGGAAAGGCACTTCGCGAGCTGCGACGCTTCCGCATGTCGATGGTGTTTCAGAGCTTCGCCCTGATGCCGCACATGCGTGTGGTCCAGAATGTCGAGATGGCGCAGGACGTCAGGGGCGACAACAAGACCGAGGCGCGGGAAAATGCCATCCGCTGGCTGGCGCGGCTCGGGCTCAAGGGTTACGAGAACCATTACCCGCACCAGCTTTCCGGTGGTATGCAGCAACGCGTCGGCATTGCGCGCGCACTTGCCTCCAATTCTGATGTCATGCTGATGGACGAGGCCTTCTCGGCGCTCGATCCGCTGATGCGCACCGACATGCAGAGCCTGCTGCTCGATCTGCAGCACGAGCTTTCGAAGACCATCATCTTCATTACCCACGATCTCGATGAGGCGCTCCGGCTCGCTGATCACCTTGTCATCCTCAAGGATGGCGTCGTCGTCCAGCAGGGCGAGCCGCAGAGCATCATCCTCAATCCCGCCGATGCCTATATCGAGAAGTTTGTCGATGACATCAACCGGGCTCGCGTCCTGCGCGCCGGCTCCGTCATGGTCTCGGATGTTGCGAATGGCACGGGGACCTTCGGCGAGGTGGATATCGACGACAACCTCGATACGGTCATGGCCCGCTCGGAAGGCGATCTTGCAAGCAGCTTGACGGTCGTGAAGGACGGACTACCGGTCGGGGTGATCAGAATGCAGGACGTCTTCAGGGCGTTGGTGCCGCGGCATTCGGTAAGGCCGGTCAGCGTCGAAAACGCGACCGCCGGGACAGTCAAACAGGAGCAGGCCACTTGAAGTACCTCGACCATTTCTACATCGATGGCCGCTTCGTTCCGGCCGGCGACAGGCCCCAGCGCGTCGTCGTCAACCCGGCGACCGAGGAGCCGGCCGGCACGATTGCCATGGGCACCGCCGAAGACGTCGATCTGGCCGTCAGGGCCGCTCGCCAAGCCTTCGGCACCTATGCCTTTTCCTCCCGCGAGGAGCGGCTGGCAATGCTTCGTCGCGTGCTGACCCTGTTCGATGAGCGGGCCGAGGAATTCGCCCGACTGACGACCCTGGAAATGGGCGCACCGATCACCTTTGCACGTGATGCCCAGATCGCCGGATCGCGGGCGCATATTGCCGACACGATCCGCATTCTCGAAACTTATGAGTTCGAACGCCTGGCGGGCCAGACATTGCTGTCCTTCGAGCCGGTCGGTGTCTGCGCGCTCATCACGCCCTGGAACTTCCCGGTGCTGCAGATCATCACCAAGGTGATGCCGGCGCTCGCGACCGGATGCACGATCGTGCTGAAACCGAGCGAATATGCGCCGATCAGCCCGATGTTGTTTGCCGAAGTCCTCCACGACGCCGGCGTCCCTGCGGGCGTCTTCAATCTGATCAATGGCGACGGGCCGACGGTCGGCGAAGCAATGTCGAGGCATCCCGATATCGACATGGTCTCATTTACGGGATCGACACGCGCTGGCGTTCAGGTTGCGAAGAATGCCGCCGACACCGTCAAACGCGTTCATCAGGAACTCGGCGGCAACTCGGCCAACATCGTGATGCCGGATGTCGATCTCGAGGCCTCGGTTACCAAGGGCGTTCTCGGCGCCTATCGCAATGCCGGCCAGTCCTGCACCGCTCCCACGCGCATGCTCGTGCCCCGCCATCTTCATGATAAAGCCGTCGAGATTGCCAGGCGCGCGGCAGAGTCCGTTGTCATCGGCGACGTGAACGATGATGCGACGACACTCGGCCCTGTCGTCAACCAGAGGCAGTTCGAGCGCGTCAAGTCGCTGATCGATGCAGGGATTGCCGAGGGCGCGACGCTGGTGACGGGCGGATCCGATATGCCGGCCAACATGAACCGCGGTTTTTTTGTCAAGCCGACCGTCTTCGCCGACGTGACACCGGAGATGAGCGTGGCGCGCGAGGAGATGTTCGGACCCGTCGTCAGCCTCATCCCCTACGATGGTACGGAGCAAGCCATCGCAATCACCAACGATACGCCCTATGGCCTCGCCGCCTATCTGCAGTCGAAGGATCTCGTCGCCGCCAAGCGCGTGGCATCCAGGCTACGAGCCGGGCAGGTGATGATCAACCACCCTTCATGGGACGCGTCGGCGCCTTTCGGCGGCTTCAAACAGTCGGGTAATGGTCGTGAATGCGGGGAGTTCGGCTTCGAGGCCTTTGTCGAAGTGAAGGCTGTCGGCGGTCTGCACGAAGATTGAGCGGACAGAATCTAACAATGGTCGCCCATCGAGGCGACCATTCCCCTGACATCCAGGCCGCTACCTCCCGGCACGAGAGCTTTCAATGAAGGCTCGAAGATGGTCCCGGCTTGAAACCGCCTTCGTCGATCTGCATTTTGAGGGTCGGCACCAAGACACTCCTTTGGCGCTGTTCTCTCAATCGCTGTGGCGATGCCCCATGGAACTGCCGGAAGCATTTACTGAAGTGGGACGCCGATATGAACCCGCTGGCTATCGCGATATCGACAATGGGCAAACCGGACTGCAGAACCATAAGGCGAGCGTGATCAAGCCGCAATTCGAGATAGAAGCGAGACGGAGACGTCGCTATTTCCTTTGCGAACAGTCGTTCCATTTGCCGTCGTGAGAGATTGATATGCTTGGCGACAGCCGAGATTTCAACCTGCTCGATTATGTTGTCTTCCATGAATTGTACGGCGGCGATGACAAGGGGATTGAGGGAACCCAAAGTGCTCCGATGGGATCGTTGACGCTCCGACGGGTCTCGGTGTCTGCCAATAATCGCTTGCTCGCCAATCGCCAGCACAACCTTTCGGCCAAACCTTTCGCTGACAAAATGAAGTATCATGTCGAACGACGCAATTCCTCCAGCGCATGTGTGAACGTCGCCATCGCTTTCCATGATGTTGCCACCAACAACGGCTGTTGGAAACAACTCTCTCAGCATTGGGATATGTTCCCAATGAATGGTGCAACGTCGGTCCGCTAGAAGACCGGCGTTGCCGAGAATGAAGGCGCCTGTGCATACCCCGGCAATTTCGACGCCGGATTTCCGGCTCTGCCGAAGCCAGCCTGCAACGGACTTATCCACGGCCTTTTCGACATTCCATCCGGCGCAAACGATGATCATGTCCGCGCGTTCCGACTGCGGGACGAGGCGCTCTTCGGAAACCGATCGGTCAGAGGCGACAGGAATTCCACAGCTTGCTCGCACAGGCTTTCCGTCGGCGGTGACGATCCTCCAACTGTGGGCTTCTCGTCCGAGCACGGCGTTCGCGAGACGAAGCGCCTCTATCGCGGCCGTGAATGCGAGCATGGTGAAGTCCGGAACAATGTAGAAAACAAATGTTCTGCGTTTCGCTTCTTCGGTCAAATCCATTCCCCGTTCTGGAAAGAATAAAGGTAACCCATCAGGCCGCCGCCCGCGCTATACGTTCCTTGAGGATCATCTCGGCGCCCCTTTCGCCGATCGCCATGCTGATGGCATTGAGGTTGCAACTCGGTATCTGCGGGATGATCGACGAATCCACGACCCGCAACCCTTCGACGCCGATGACCTTGAGCTCGGGCGTCACCACGGCAGCCGGGTCGATGCCCATCTTGCACGTACCGCAGGGATGATAGCTGCCCGCAGCATTGCTGCGCATGTAGTCGATCCACTCGTCGTCGGTCTGGACATCCTTGCCTGGCTTCATCTCGCCGGTGACGTAAGGCGCGAAGGCCCTCGACCGCAGCGCCGCACGGGCGATCCTGCCGCCGGCCATCAGCGTCTGAATGTCGTAGGGATCGCTCAGAAGATTGAGCTGGATCTTCGGTTGTTCGTAGGGGTCGGCTGAGCGCAGTTCGAGATAGCCGCGGCTGCGCGAATTGTTGACATTGGGCTGCAGATTGATCGCAGCCTCTTTCTGCATCTCGATGCCTTCGTCGGTGTAATTCGCGGAAAAGGCGCCGAAATGGAACTGGACATCAGGATATTCGAGCTCCGGGCGGGTCCTGACCAGACCCATGCCGGTGTAGGTATAGGTGGCATAGCCCGAGCGATCGAAGATGAACTGCGCGCCGTACTTCAGTATTCCGAGGAGGTTGAACTCCTGGTTCGGTGTCCTGACGTTCACATAGGCCTTCACCTGCGTGCTGGCATGTTCCTGAAGGTTGCGCCCGACGCCGGGGCTGTCGTGGAGCACATCGATGCCATGTGCCTGGAGCTGATTGCGAGGTCCGATGCCAGACAGCATCAAAAGCTTGGGCGAATTGATAGCGCTGGCTGAAAGGATAACCTCGCCTGAGCAGCGTTCGATCCTTGTCCGGCCGCCGACGTCGAATTCCACGCCTGACGCCCGTTTACCGTCGAATACCACGCGACGGACGATGGCACCCGTGACGATCTTCAGGTTGGGACGTTTCTTGATCGGGTCCAGATAACCCCTCGACGCGCTGAACCGCGTCCCCATATGCTGGGTGACGTGGCTTACAGCCGCTCCTTCGGTCGGCTCAGCATTGTAGGACGGATTATTGGGATATCCCAGTTCCTTCATCGCCTCGATAAAGACATAGGCGAGCTTCGGTGGCCTGCGGACGGCGCTGACGACGATCGGCCCGTTCTTGCCGTAGATGTCGGTGACGCCGTCACGGTTTCCCTCAACTTTCTTGAAGTACGGCAGCAACTCGTCATAAGACCAGCCGCGATTGCCGAGCTGCGCCCAATGATCGTAGTCGCCCCGATTGCCCCGGACATAGAACATCGCGTTGATTGAGCTGGAACCACCGAGAACCTTTCCACGTGGGACCATATCCCGCCGATTGTTGCGTGTCGGATCCGGTTCGGCCATGAACTTCCAGTTCAGGCGCTGGTCGGCCATCGCTTTGAAGGCCAGCGACGGCATCATGATGTTGAACCGCTTGTCGCTGCCACCAGCTTCGAGCAGCAGCACCTTGACTGCCGGATCGGTGCTGAGCCGGTTGGCCAGCACGCATCCGGCCGACCCCGCCCCGATGATGATATAGTCCCAGTCCATCAGTTCTTTGTCCGATTACGGGCAATCAGCTTAGCAAGGGTTCGGAACGTGGCGCGCAGGTCGGACTCCGGAATTCCCTCGACCTCCCGGTTCTGAAACTCCTGCCATCTATTGCGGATTGCCTCGCGCAGCTGCCGCCCTGTTTGTGTCAGCGTCAGGCCGCCATCAGCAGAGGTCACCAGCATCGCGCGTTCGGCGAGCGCCGAGATTGCGTCCTCAGTGTCTCGCTGTCCGAGATAAGTGGCTCGCGCCAACGCATCCTTTTTCATGCCGGCATTGTCGTAAAGGCAGGCAAGAACACGGGCGAGGGCTATATCGACGCCCTCGGCACGGCGATGCTCGTCGAATGTCGCCGAGATCAGATGATGAGCGTCGAATATTTGGGAAATGATGGTTTCGGCAGAGGATGTTTCCGGATTGGAGCCCGCGGTCTCGGGAGCCGGCGAGGCATCCGGATGGGAATCTGCGACGCTATATTGCCCCTTGGCAAAGAGAAGCGGCTCGCCGTCGAACCGGCTGGCACGCCGCACGAGACCGATGAGGATCGTGTGATCGCCGCTTTCGACCTGGGAATAAGTCTCGCACTCGAAATGCGCCAGGCAACCGTCGAGGAGCGGCGAGCCGAACTCGCCCGTCGCCCATGCGACATCCGCGAACTTGTCCTCGATCTTGCTCGAGAAATGCTTGGAGATATCGATCTGGGAGGCCGACAGAATATTCACCGCGAACCGGCCGCCACTCTTGAACAGCGCACAGCTGCGTGACGTATGCGCGATCGACCAGAGGATCAGTGGCGGGTCGAGCGACACGGAGGCAAAAGAATTGACGGTGACGGCTGCCCGTTGGCCATTCGTCTCCATGGTGATGATCGCGACCCCTGTTCCGTATTGGCCAAGGCATTTGCGAAATAGCCGACCGTCGATAGCAGGATCGCCTTCCTCGAGCGGCTGGGCGAAAGGCGTTTTGGTCGTGAGGGCAGGGCTGCTGGTCATTTCCGTACTCCCACTTTGTTAGGCGCGTTCGTAACGGCTGGCAGGAACCGGCAGGCCGAGATTTTCGCGAAGCGTACGACCCTCGTATTCCTCGCGAAAGCGGCCGCGCTTGCGCAACTCGGGGAGGACAAGCTCGACGAAATCATCGATGCCGGCTGGAAGGTGCGTAGGTGTGATATTGTAGCCGTCGGCAGCGCCCGCCTCGAACCAGGATTCCATTTCGTCGGCAACATCCTCCGCCGTCCCAACAACGGTTTTGTGTTCCTGCGCCATGCCCAGCTTCTTGTAGAGCTGGCGGATCGTCAGGTTCTGCTTTTGGGCAAGATCGTAATACATCTGCGCACTGCTCTTCAGGCCGACCTTGTCGAGATCTGGCTTCGGAACTGGCCCGTCGAGAGGCAGGTGTGAGAGATCGCCAAAAGACCGATAGAGGAGTTGAAGTCCGACGACCGGATCAATCAGGGATTCGAGCTGCTCATATTTCTCCTGCGCCTCTTCGCGCGTGCGGCCGACAATTGGCGTCAGGCCGAGCATCATGAGCAGATCGGTGCGTTTCCGGCCGTAGCCTTCCAGCCTGTCTTTGACCGACCCGTAGTAATCCTGCGCCGACTTGAGATCGTTCTTGGCCATGAAGACCATGTCGCAGTGCCTTGCCGCAATCTGTTGTCCCGGTTCGGACACGCCCGCCTGAACCAGAATTGGGCGCCCCTGCGGCGAATGACGAACGCTAAGCGGTCCACGGACGGAGAAATGCTTTCCCACGTGATCGAGGACATGCATCTTCTTCTCGTCGTAGAAGACGCCGGATTCCTTGTCGATGATGAAGGCATCCTCATCCCAGCTATCCCACAGACCTGTGACCACCTCGACGAACTCCTGCGCCCGCTCATAGCGGGTGTCGTAGTCGAGCTGCTTGCTCATCGAGAAGTTCCAGGCTTCCTGATCCGACCAGGACGTCACAACATTCCAGGCAGCTCGGCCTCCGCTGATCTGGTCGAGCGAGCCATATTTGCGGGCGATATGGAAAGGCTCGTTGTAGGTGGTGGAGGCAGTGGCGACCAGACCGATGTTTTGCGTAAGCGCAGCCAACGCTGAGAGCAGCGTTAAAGGTTCCAGCTCGACGTTATGATGCGAACGGCATATCGAGCCCTTCGGCTTGTCGTCCAATCGGACGCCAATGCCGTCTGCCAGAAATATCATGTCAAACTTGGCACGTTCTGCTGTCTGCGTGACGCCAAGAAACGACTGAAGCATCGAGTTGCCGCCACGGACCGCATCCGGATGGCGCCACGCGCCAACATGATATCCCATGTAGCGTATCGAAAGGCCGAGTTTCATCTGCTTTTTGGTCATGGAGAGCCCCGCTGGCAAACCGAAAACAATCGATCCGGTGGTCGATCGTTTCCAATGAGGTACATATCGTTGGGGCAAAGTCCGCCTTTGGCAGCGCGTTGTAAACGCCGAAAAAACTGCCGTCTTTGTAAAGTCTGGCTTACGTGAACTCCATGCTTCAGGCATTGATGGAAACGCTCCTCATCCAAGGAACTTCCACCATCTGATACGTGTCGCCGCAGAAAAATCTAGGGAACTTTGCGGAAATAAGGTGTTGGAGTACGCACGCGGTATTGCGTACATGTTGGTTAACGATGCCGTTGGTTCATATCTGTTCAAGGCGATCAGATTTCACTCGGGAACAGGCTATATTACATCCCGCTGATTGCCGATCGAAAGCTGGCGACGACGCGACCGACATCCTGGTGACCAGAATGAGCGGCTACATCTCAACTTTCATAGAGCTGAGCAATGCTTCTCTCGACGCGAGGCTTGTCATGGCGCGATCACCCATTTGGCGGGCCACGAGATTGAGTAACCCTTCGCAAAATACGATATAGGCACCCATGCTGTTGCTGAAAAAACTGCTCGCATGGGGCACGAAAAATGCGTGTCGGGAGGGGCCGACGAGAGGAGAAGCGCGTGTATCCGTCACCGCGATAACGATAAGACCGAGCTTGGCCGCAATTTCAGCCACGTTAGCGACGCTTCGGGTATACGGCGCGCAACTCGCAACGACGATGACGTCCCCCTTTTCCAACTGTGCCATCGCCTCTGCGACGCCAAGGCGAGGCGCGTCCAGCAGCGAGACATCGCTGCGTAACATCCCCAGGCCATAGGTGAGAAAGCTCGCAAATGCATGAAACTGACGGACGCCATGGACCCTGATACGGCTCGCATTTGCTAGCAAATCGGCGGCTTCAAGCAGCGCGTTCGGCTGAAGCTGCGTCAGGAAACCGTCGATATTGTTCTTGGTTTCTCGGCCTAGCCTTTCGAAGATGTGCAGTTCCTCCTCGCTGTCCTCCTTCGTCGAGAGAAGACGCCCCGCCTGCTGACTGTAGAAGTGCCGATCGTCCGCAGAAAACGCCTGGCGAAAAACCCTCTGAAAATCGCTGAACCCGGCAAAGCCGAGTTTTTGAGAAAGCCGAGTTAAGGTCGAAGCGTTCACCCCAAGACCGGACGCCAATTCGGAAATGGTTCGAACGGCTGTCTGCTCGGGTGTCTCCACCAACTTTGCCAGTACGTCGAGCGCTTTGTTACCGAGCGAGATATTGGCGTTCTCGCGATTGATGCTCACCGTGAGGTTCCGGAGTTCGTCGATTGTCGCCGGTTTTACAAAATCGGTCGCCTCGTTCGTTAAAGCCATTCATACGCCTCGGGTCACATTGCCGCGATGTTCAGATCAATGTTCTCGAAACGAGCTGCTGATCCCTCGCTATCATAAACGGCCCATTCGACGCTGTCCCTGCCGATTTTGAAGACGGCCGTGGCAAGCGTGTTTTCGCCATCGGGATCGTCAGGCTGCATGCGATAGATCGGCAATGCGTGCCGTTCCCTGTCTCGAAGAATGGAGAGCGGATCCAGTGATCCGTCGCTTGCATCGAGGATACCCCTTCCACGTTCCTGCCGGGAGGCGGACGACCCCGTTATGATCTGCGGCTGCGACGCCATGTCCGCATGCACGAGATGGTTGGCATGCACAGATGCGCCGGCAATATCCAGGACCGAGCAACGGGTGTGCGTGAACTCGACGCTGGCCAGGCGAGACTGGCCCGCTTGCGCTAGCGTCAAGTGAAACGCACCAGCGCGCGGCGCTTCAGACAGCAAAGAGAGCGCAGCATCAATCGTCGGGCAATCGAGGATAGCGCGGGTTAGCACCATTCGCGGCAACCCGCCTCCACTGAGCGTTGAACGAATGTTGTTCACGGTCAGCACGAGGCCGTTGCTGTTGATCGCGAATGTATGCCCGGGTATAGAGCCCGGATAGACGAATGCTGTGAAAGACCGACCTCGTTCGGGAGCAATGGTCGCCAGTGCGCAGCCCTGTCTCAGCCCCGGATCGCCGTCTTCGTTGTGAGCAACGACCGGGCACGCGCCTGGTATCTGAACGGTGGTGCAGCCGTCCGGCGCCATTGCCCAGAGATCACCTCGGCAATTCCAAGCAAAAACCTCGTTGAAGGGAAGCCCCAGCCCGTCCGCCAGGCCCAAAAGCTCCTGCCAGTATTGCGGGTAGCGTTGTTCGACCAGCGATCTGGCAACTCGTACCCGGTCGTCGTCCCTGAACGCCATCACCGTTGCCCAGGCATATGTCCTGACGAGATGACCGTGGACGAGAGCCGCTCCCTGGTGCCCGAGACCCCGACCGATATCGTAGTGGCTCCCCTTGAGGGTCAGGCTGGTAAGACGATAGCCGGTGTCAGTGGACATGCTGCAGGAACTCGCGGAGACGTGGATTTTGGGGATTGTCGAGAAGAACAGCCGGATCGCCGTCAACGGCGATATTGCCGTTTTCCATGAAGATCAGCCGTGTTCCGACCTGGCGAGCGAAGGCGATCTCGTGCGTCACCACGATCATCGTCATGCCTTCCTCGGCCAGCGACTGCATGACGCGCAACACCTCGTGACGCAGTTCCGGGTCGAGCGCGGAGGTCGGCTCGTCGAACAACATCAGTTTTGGCTTTACTGCCAACGCGCGGGCAATGGCCACACGTTGCTGTTGGCCCCCGGACAACTCCGATGGATAATGGTGGCCGCGATCGGCGAGACCGACTTTTGCAAGCAACGCGGTCGCCTGCGCGGTCGCTTCCGCCTTGCCGAGATTGCGGACCCGTCGCGGACCGAACGCGACATTTTCAAGGGCGGTCATCTGGGGGAACAGGTTGAACTGCTGAAACACCATTCCGGCTTCCTGGCGTATCAGCCGGACCTTGGCGCGGCTTTCTCGCACGCTGATCCCGTCAACGACGAGATCGCCGCCGTTGATGTCTTCGAGTGCGTTGATACAGCGCAACAGAGTGGACTTTCCGGAGCCGGACGGACCGATCAGGACAACAACTTCGCCCGTGTCGATCCTGAGGTCGACGTCCTGTAAGACCGAAATCGGCCCAAAATTCTTGGTGACGTTTTTGAATTCGACGAGGCTCATAGGATCCGCATCCTTTTCTCAGTGATCCGCAGGATGAGGGTCAGCGTTCCAGTCATGATCAGATAGAACACAGCGACAGCCGACCAGATTTCGACGGCGCGGAAATTCGCCGCCATGATTTCCTGACCCTGACGTGTCAATTCGCCAACGCCGATTACGATGAACAGGGAGGTATCCTTCAAACTGACGATGAACTGATTTCCAAGTGCTGGGATCATGCGCCGAAAGGCCAGTGGGCCGACGACGTAGACCAACACCTTCCAGAGCGGCAGGCCAAGCGCCAGGCCTGCTTCCTTCAAACCCTTATGGATGGATAGAAACGAGCCCCGGACGATTTCCGCGATATAGGCACCGGCATTGAAGACGATCGACACGATAGCGGCCATCAGCGGATTGATCCGGATGTCGGCCAGCAGCGGAAGCGCGAAATAGATGAACATCACCTGCACGATGATCGGTGTGCCCCGGATAATTTCAATATAGATAAATGCAGCGGCGTTGAGGGCGGCATTGCCGTAAGCGCGCATTAAGCCGGCACCAATACCGATCAACAACCCGCCAGCGAGGCCGGCAAGCGCGATCATGACGGTCAGCCGCGCGCCCTTGAACAGTTCCGGCAGTGCCTGCCAGATCACGGACCAATCGAATTCCATAGAAATCATCTCCATGCGAGGAAGGAGCGCCGGCACAGCCGGCGCTGGTAATCTCGTTTGGAGATCAGCTCTTCGGCGGTTCGGAACCGAACCACTTTTTATAGATGGTGGTATAAGTACCGTCGCTCTTCAGTTTGGCGAGTGACACGTTGACCTTGGCGACAAGCTCGCTGCCCTTGGGGAACGCCATGCCATACTGCTGTGCCATCATCTGAGAGCCGACGGTCTTCACTTTACCCTGGCCGTTGGTCTTGATGTAGTAGAGCACGTTCGGCGTGTCGTGCATGGCGGCATCCGCACGGCCGGTCGCGACTTCCAGATAGGCATTGTCGCTGTTGGGGAACAGGCGGAGCTCCGTATCCTTGAAGTTTTCCTTTGCGTAGTCGGTTGCGGATGTTCCCGTCTTCACGGCAAGCGTCTTGCCCTTCAGATCTTCCGGCCCCTTGATGGTGCTGTCTGTCGGTACCATCAGCAGGAAGCCGCTGTCATAATAGCCGTCCGAGAAGTCGATGACCTTCTTGCGCTCATCCTTGATCGTGATGCCGGCGAGACCGACGTCGACCTGCTTTGTCTGAAGGGCGGGAAGGATGCCATTGAAATCCATCGGTTGCAGCGTGTAGGTGACGCCAATGTCCTTGGCGACCGCATCCCAGAGGTCGATGTCGAAGCCGACATATTTGTCGCCTTGCTTGAATTCGAATGGCACGAATGCCGTATCGGTGGCAACGACAAGATCGGCCGCCCGTGTGGGCGACGAGAGTGCGATTGCCGTCACTATGGCGGCGCCCAGCAGGTATGCAAATCCCAGTTTCATGTGAGTTCCCCTTTTTTGGCAAAGCATCCGGCGTTTGCCTTCGGTCTACGAGTGCAAATATAGAATGCTTTTGTAACGTTGTCGCATTTGAAATTTGCACAGTGATGCCAGGGGCATGCACTGGCGGGCGGAAAATGCCCGCCTTATCCTAACGTGACGAAATCATCCTTCGGGTGACTGCAGACGGAAAGACATGCTGGATGTGAGGAGTTTCAATTGCTTAGCGTGAGACCAACGTCGTCGCTTGAAATCTCGTCCCGCTCTACATGCCCAGAAAATATTCAACACGATTAAAAGAGATCCATATGGATCATATTTTTTGATCAAGAAATGAATGGATCACAAATTGTTACAGTGTCGGGCATCGGTCGAGCCTTGATGCGCGGGTTGCCCGGAGGAAGCTGGCAAACGGCAAACGGGAACGGCCAGAAGACTGGTCATTACGGCCGTTCCAAGTTTTGGTTCCGTCGAAGGGCGCGCCTGATTGGGCGCAACGTCAATGTGTGGACGCGATAGCTGCATCCACAGCATCGCCGAGGCGCTCGACGATCATATCGATGTCGTGCTTGTTGACGATGAAGGGCGGTGCCATCAGCACGTGATCGCCGATCTTTCCGTCGATCGTTCCGCCCATTGGATAGACCATCAGCCCACGAGCCATGGCTTCCCTCTTGATGCGGGCATGGAGCTTCAGCGCCGGGTCAAAGGGTGCTTTTGTCGTCCGTTCACTGACGAGTTCGATACCCTGAAAAAGGCCGCGCCCTCTGATATCGCCGACATGATAGTGGTTGCCGAAACGCTCGTTCAGCCGCATCTCCAGGTGGCGCCCCATTTCGACGACGTTGGCGAGCAAGCCATCCCGCTTCAGGATCTCCTGCACGGCAAGGCCGGCCGCCGCCGCCATCGGATGGCCCATATAGGTATGGCCATGCTGGAAGAAGCCGGAGCCGTGGGAAAATGCGTCGAAGATCGCGCCGGACAAAAGCACGGCCCCGATCGGCTGGTATCCTCCGCCGAGGCCCTTTGCGATGGTCATCAGGTCCGGTGAGGTGCCATCCTGCTCGCAGGCATGCAACGTGCCGGTGCGGCCCATCCCGCACATGACCTCGTCAAGGATCAGCAGAACGCCGTATTTGTCGCAGATCGCCCGGATGCGCTTGAAATAGTCGGCCACAGGCGGGACTGCGCCGATCGTGGCACCCACGACGGTTTCGGCGACGAACGCGATCACCTCGTCGCCACCAAGCTCCAGAATCCTGTCTTCAAGCTGCTGCGCGGCGCGGGCTGCGTATGCCTCGTCGCTTTCGCCTTCGGCCTGGAAGCGGTAGGCATAGCAAGGATCGATGTGGTGTGTCTCGATCAGCAATGGCTTGAACTGGGACCGGCGCCATTCGTTGCCGCCGGTGGCAAGCGCGCCGAGCGTATTGCCGTGGTAGCTCTGCCGGCGCGCAATGACGTGACGTCGCTGCGTCTCGCCCTTTTCCACGAAATATTGCCGCGCCATCTTTAGTGCAGCTTCGATGGCCTCCGATCCGCCACTGACGAGATAGACATGATCAAGCCCGGCCGGCGCATCCTCGACCAGACGATCCGCCAGCCGTTCCGCAACTTCTGTGGTGAAGAACCCGGTATGGGCATAGGCTAATTTGTCCAACTGCTCATGTAACGCTTGGATCACATCGGGATGTCCATGCCCGAGGCAGGACACGGCAGCGCCACCGGACGCATCGATATAGGCCTTTCCAGCGGCATCGAAGAGTTTGATGCCCTTGCCGGCGACGGCAACGGGCAGCTGAGCGTGAATTGCCCGGTGGAGAAGATGCGTCATGGCTGTCTCTTACTGTTTCTTGGCTTGATATGAACATTGAATGAGGCCAATTGCTCGTCGAAACGACGAAGCGCCTCGACTGCTTCTTCTCCCCCATGGCCCGCTAGCAGCGCGCCCAGAACTTCAGCAACCGCGAAGGCTGGCGACATGGTGTGGAAGAACGATGGACCTTCGGTTGAGACCAAAATGGTGGCTGTTGCAAACTGCGCCAGGGGCGCGACTTCGCTGTCGGTAATAGCCACGACGTTGACGCCGCGGTGCCGGGCATATTCGGCAACTTCGATCGTCGCACGGGTGTAAGGCAGAACGCTCGCGACGAGCAAGACATCATCCGGCGTCGCTGTTCCGATCGCATCCGCGCCTGTTCCGGCGATGCCGTCGAGCATTGTCGTTTTATCGCCAATCAGCGTCAAAATGTAATGAAGGTGCCAGGCGACAGCGTGGCTGGCACGCAGGCCGAGGCAGTAGATCCGGCGAGCCTTTGCTAATGTAGCTGCGGCATTCACGATGCGATCGAGGGACCGCGGCTCAGCAAGGCGGGCGATCTGCCCTCCGATCGATTGAAGCATTTCCGCCGCAAGAGCGTGATCGCCCTTCAGCCTCTGGCTTAAGGCCTGGGCTCCGGCCTTGCCCGCAAAGCCGGCATCCCCGCTGCGCATTGCCTCGGCATAGAGATTGCGTATGGCGTCATAACCATCCAGCCCCAGATGCTTGGCAAACCGCGTCATCGTCGCCGGTTGCACGCCGGCCTGGCGGGCCTGCTCTCGCATCGACAGCAGAGCGACGTCGCTCGGATGATCGAGCACATAGCGCGCAGCGGCCTGCAATTGCGTCGACATGCCTTCGAATGCCGTGATGATCGCTTCTGTCAAAGGTCCCTGGTGCATCATCCCAACTTACATAGTTTCGATTCAGGTTGCAACATTTGTTTCATTGATAGATATTAAGATCTAATTGGATCCTATTGGAGTGAACGATTTTCATGAATGCAAAAGCCACTCTGAATTCAATTGCAGTAGCCGTCGCTCCGAACGGCGGTCGCGGCACGAAGGCTGATCATCCGGCCATACCCTTGACGCCGGCTGAGTTGGCAAGAACAGCGGCGGAATGCCTTGAGGCTGGCGCCGCCATGATCCATGTGCATGTCCGCAAGCCCGATGGCTGCCATCTTCTGGATGCCGACGCCTATCACGCTGTCATTGCCGCGATAGAGGCAGAGGTGGGTGATCGGATCATTGTTCAGATCACCAGCGAAGCGCTTGGAATATATCAACCGCACGAGCAGATAGCGGTCGTCAAAGCCGTGAAGCCGGAAGCGGTGTCACTCGCGCTCCGCGAGCTCGTTCCGGATGAGACATTTGAAGCAGAGTTCGCAGAGCTATTGCTGTGGACGAAACGGGAGCGGATCCTGCCCCAGATCATTCTTTATGATCAAGCAGAAGCTTTCCGCCTTGCTGACTTCATGCGCCGGGGGCTTGTTCCGTGGGGCGACATACCGGTTTTGTTTGTGCTTGGCCGCTACTCCGTCAATCAGCTGTCTCAACCGAACGAGATACTGCCATTCTTGGCGATGGAGACGCCGCGGTTTGCGCATTGGAGCGTTTGCGCCTTTGGTCGTTACGAAGCCGCCTGCGTCACTACCGCAGCTCTACTCGGCGGAAATGTTCGCGTGGGTTTCGAGAACAACATTTCGTTGCCGGATGGCACTCTCGCGAAAACGAACGCGGATCTTGTTGGCATTGTCAGAAAATCGGTGGAGACGCTTGGCGTTGTCACCCACGATGGCGAAGAGCTTCGCGAGCGTCTTCATAAGATGTTGGGTTAGGGTCAGATCGGGAATGCGGCTATGCAGCAAATTTATTATGTTAGGACGCTATCGCGTTAATCAAACATTGCCAACGAATCCAAATACATAATCTGCGCGAGATGGGCTCACTGGAATTGGACGCCGACGGTTCAGATCTAATCAAGACCAAGGCATAGACCACCGATGGGCATCGGAGTGCGCCTCGGTGTCGGCACCTGCAGCGATTTAAGCGATGACATTCAATTTCTTGGCTAACAGCACGAGGAAGGTCTTCGCTATCCTTCCTACGGAGGCCTATGCAAATTCCAGGTCAACGCTGCGATGCTAACGACATCGGCGTTTGGAGACGCGAGGCAAGTAGGGAACGCCGATTGTTGTTGTGGCTGCCGATGAGGTTGGATCTAACTTAGCTCGAGGCGCTCAATCCAGAAACCCACTGAAAACGCCGACGCCGCACTGCGGACTTAGGCCCCAGTTCCTTAATTAGCTGTTGTACCGCCCCGCTTGCCAGTTTCTTCTCACCCGCCAATCGGGAGCTACATTTTTGAAGCGGTCAAGCGAGAGCTGGCCGACCGGCATCGCCGTTTCACGATTCATCAGCAACTGAGAGACGGCAATTCCCACTGCAGGTGCCATACCGAAGCCGTGGCCCGAGCATGCTGCGGTCACGAGGCCCGCGGGGCTTTCAAATCGATGAATCGTTGTCATTTGGTCAGGTGCCATGTCGACGATACCCGCCCAACTGCGAAGGAACTGCGCGCCCTTGAGGACAGGCATCGTCTCGATCGCCCTGCGCAGAATATTGCGGACGATTTGTGTGTTGGGCTTTGCCGGCTCTTTCCCGATTTCCAGATCAACCCACTCATACGGTCCGCCGTTCATGTGAAGGTTTCCTCGCTTCGTTTGGCGGATCGAGAGACCATTGCCGATAAACGCTTGCTCAAACAGAGGCGGCATCGGTGTTGTGACGAGCGCTTCCAGTCTCACCGGAGCAAGTGGGAAATGGATGCCCAGCGGCGCAAGCAGCAAGGAATTGTGAGCAGCAGCGCAAAGAGCCAACTTGTCACAATGAAGTTCACCCTGCGGGGTGCGAACACCCTTCACCTTACCGCCTTCGGCGAGCAGCTCGAGGACGGGGGTATACTCGCGTATTTCCCCGCCAAGATCGTTAAAAGCCCAGGCAAATGCCTGGGACGTCCGTTGCGGATTGGCGTGCCCCGACCGGCTCGTCCAGATGCCCCCGAGACAATTCGGGCTCAGGCACGGGATCAGCTTTCGCATCGCGTCACCGTCCAGGAATTCGAACGGGATGTCTGTTTTCTGGAAGGTGCCATACAGCGATTTAAGTTCGTCCAGTTCGCGTTCATCCAGTGCGGCCCAGATTCGCCCTTTCTGTGTCCACTCGGTCGGGTAACCCAGTTCATCGTCCAGGCTGTCCCAGAGCTTTTCGGCTTCCTGGGCAAGTGGACTTTCTGCAGGCGTTTCACCGCGCAGACTGAGATAGCCCGTTGCGCGCGACGACGCTTCGTAGGCAGTCGCGCCCGCATCCAGAACCAGCACCTTAGCGCCTGCTTTTTGTGCCTGGTAAGCGGTTGCCAGTCCCAATATCCCGGCGCCAACAACAATTATATCGAAGTTTTTCATTGTCTTATCCGGGTTGGCAATCTGATCAGTCTTGGCGGGTTTCGTAAGGCCACATCTGCCAATTCAGACGAATTTCGTCGCTCTCGTCGTCGTCCGCAATAAGACCCAGGTCAATTGGGCGCAGAGGGAAACGGTAGCTAGCCGGGCGGATCGCCTCGACGTCACAACCAAAGCGGAGCGACAGCGCCACAACTGCTTCATCGCGACAACGCTTACCTTGGCAATGGCCCATCGATACACGCGTCATCCGCTTCATAAAGTCTTGATTGATGCGAGGAGCATCAGAACTGTCACTTTGATTGACGGGCGTTTGCTGGTTGCGCAGCTCCTTACCCAGGTACGCAGGTGGGGCGATGCCACAGAATTCGCCCCGACTGACAGACTCGCATTGGCAGAGGGTGACTGCGTCATCGCCGCTCTGGTGCAAGGCGCTTATCCAGGCCTTGATGTAGTCCAACGTAGAAATTGAGGCGGCGGGAGGTGGCCCTGGAGGCGCATCCGGCTCCGCGCCATTGATCCGCTCAAGAAGGGCGTCAACCGCTCGATCATTGGCTGCCCAGAAGACGTTCTCAAGGCTGGTTTCGCCCTGAGCGTTGATTTCCGGGACCCAAGAGGCAACGTTCGGGTCATATTGCATCTTGCAGCCCATCGCGGCCGGCAATTCAATATTGGGCAATGTTGCAATTGCCACCGCAATGGAATCGCAATCGAGATCGAAAGTCGAGCTGCCATCGAGCGACGCGCATCGAGCTCCGGTGACGGCGACTGAACCTTTCGCTTCCTGCAGAACATGACCGAGGTGTACGGGGATAGTCTGTTGCGACAGCCATTCAGCTGCCTCTATACCTGCAGCGACCTCGTCGCCGGCTTCGATAACAGCGACGATCTCCACTCCACGTGACAACGCGGACCGAATGAAACGCAATGCGAGCTCGGAGGTGCCTAATACGACCACCTTCCGACCCTCGAAAACCTGATAGAGGTCGAGCAGCGCGATACCGGCCTTGCCTCCGAAGACGCCGGGCAACTCCCAACCCTTGAACGAGGGGACAAAGTCGCGAACGCCCGTGGCGATGATCAGAGAGTCGTGCTCCAGGATTTCGTTGCCATCCCGGGTCACCAATCCGACCCTTGGCCTTCCAACGTTGACGCAATTGGGACCATTGCGGAATGCGCCCCACAGGATAGTGGAAACGCGAATATCGACGCCTGCCTCCAGACATTCGACGAGCTCGGGGCTTCCTTCCAATAGGGCTTGTGCAATCGAGTTGTCGTTCAAGAGTGCCGAAGGAAGACCAGCCCCGTAAAACCATGGAGCATCGAAGCTCATATCTTTCATTGCTTGTGGATGCTCGTCGACGAGCGTGACGTCTTGTCCGACCGAGTGAGCCGCGAGCGCAAGTCTGCATCCAGCAGCGCTTGCTCCTACAACGACGATTTTCCCTAACATAGCCGTCTCCCTTCCCGATCAGGCTTCGTCGATACGGCCCTGGAGCTTCAGAAGCCTGGCATGTTCGAGGGTTGCCCCATTCCACGTGCGGCAGATGGTGAAAGCTCGTTACCCGAACCGATGTTGTGATTCCTCTCGTCGAGGGGAACACTTGAGCCAGCAGTCAGACGATAGCTCGCTTAAAACAGACCGACAAGTCGAAAAATACGACCTAGTGATCTTTTTATTGTCCGAACCAAACCGAGCGTCATCTCGGCCTTGTGGGCGTCGAACGAGAACAGCCGCGGCCGCAGGCGGGGCAAGAGCTCCTGCCGTCGCGCGCGGCGGTCTATCTCGTCATTGTGGGCGTCACGCGTCCAGACTACGAAGTAGGTGAACGCCGATTCGCTCTCCTGCCGGCAATCCGTGCAATGACAGATGCCATTCCGATTGGCGCCCCACGGACATGGTAGCGAACCTTGCCCGCATCTGTAGCTTCCCTGTCTTGCGATCATATCGCCCCCTGGTGCACTGCTCAGCAGGGACTCTTCCTCGTCGAAGTTGCCGATTGCACAGAGCGACGCTTCGACCGCCGGCTCGCGTGCTGTATGACACCCTCCCGAAGCGCTCGCGTTCAGCAGAAGGGTAATTTTAGTGCTTTGACGGGCTATGCAGACCTGAAATCTGAACGTATCGTACGAAAACTGACTCTCGGGTCAGTGGGGAGAATAGAGCAACAAGGACGCGTTGGAGATGAAATCCCTCCTGACACTTATTTCCATTCTCGTTTTGGCCAACACGCCGGTCGCATTCAGTGCGGGGTGCAAGGGCGATGTCCAAACCGTGACCCAGGGCAAGCTGACGGTGGCCGCCTACGACTATCCGCCGTTTTCGATCGCTTCCCCTGACGGCCAGATTTCAGGCATTGATGCCGCCGTCGTCAAACGGATGGCCGCGGACAATTGCCTTGAGGTAGTAACTTTAGTGACTGATCCCGCGGCGACGGTACAAGCCGTTGTCGCCAACAAAGCCGATGTTGCCATCGGCAGTTGGAATCGAACCGAAAAGCGCACGAAAGTGCTCGGGCTTTCAGCACCCTTGTATCTTGACCACATGGGTATTTATTCGAAGGCTGGGTACGATAGCCTGGAAGCCACCATCGGCCATCAGGCCGGCACCGTATCCGGCTTTTTCTGGGTTCCCGATCTGCAAAAGCTATTCGGCGCAAATCTGAAGCTTTATCCAACTCCGGTTGCGATGGGCCAGGATCTGGCGGCCGGGCGGATCGACGTCGGCTTCCTGGGCTACAATACCGGCATCTTCAACCAGAGAAACAACGGCGCCTACAAGGGCATCGAGATCAAGATGGCCACACCCGACGAGCGGGTGAATGCGTCGGTCTTGCCGCCGCAAATCAGTATCCTCTATACCAAGGGCAATGAATCTCTTGGTCAGGCTCTCGACGCGAGTATCAAAATTCAGCACGAAGACGGCTCTATGGCAAAGTCCATCAGCGATGCGGGATTCGACACTTCTATCCTTGATGTCGGAGAACCGCGCCTCGTCAAGTGAGCCTGAAGATCCCGGTTCGCATCGTCGCTACAGGTTCGGATGCATCCATTCACCCGTGCCCCGCTCGGAGAGGCATGGATGACTTGGCTTGCTACTAAAACAGTATTTGTCGTTGCGGCGCAGCAATATGGGTAGCCCTGCGCGGCGCTTTCCATGTCGAGGAATTGTCATCCGCATAAGGAGCGAGCAGCCCGTTAGCTCGCCCGCTCCTTCTGCATCGATAGTTCAAGCCTTGGCTATTCCATCTGGCAAGTCGAAGGCGGTTACAGGGGGCACTTCCCCCGCGAAACGCTCCACTTCTACCAAGCATGTTTGAGCAATGGTTGCTTGGCTTAGGCCCGACGCCGGCTTGTCAAGCGTTAGAACATTCGGATTTCCATGTTTCTCCAGCACATCTGCGCCTCCCCAATCGACAGGATCAAACCATGCTCCCGTCCGCAAGATGACTACTTTCTGCATGAGATCAGGAACAACCTGCAGAGCTGCGAGACAAGCACCACGTTCGTTGAAAACTCGAACAATGTCGCCGTCGTCAATCCCCCGGGCCTTGGCGTCGTTGGGGTTCATCAAAATCGGCTCTCTGTCCTTGATCTTTCCTGCGCGACTATAGGCTGAATGGTCGAGCTGACTGTGCAGCCTTCGGCGCGGCTCTTGGCTCAGGAGATGGAGGGGGAACTGCTGAGCCATATCCGATCCAAGCCACTCATGGGGCTCCAACCATGTTGCTTGGCCCGGACAATCATGCAGATCGAACCCGTGGACCTTGCTAGAGAACAGTTCGATCCTTCCGGAGGGGGTGGAAAGCTGGTTTCGTTCTGGGTCTTCCCTGAATTTCGCGAGCAGTGTCGCTGACTTTCTTTGACCGGACAACTCGACCCGCCCGATCCGCAGAAAGTCGTCATACTTAGGTAGGTCCACCTCCGAGGACAGCGTCCTTCTGAACTGCTCATACATATCCAGTAGCCAATCGTCCGCGCTCTTCCCAAGAGTGAACTCTTGTGCGAGCTGAAGTCTGTCGGCGATACCGGTGAAGATATCAAAATCACTCTTGGAGTCGGCGAGGGGTTCCCGGCACTTGCTGACGGCGACGAGATGACCCTCTCGCGAAGCATATCCAAGGTCGTTCCGTTCAAGATATGTGCTGGTGGGAAGAACAATATCCGCGGCCTTGGCGGTAGCCGTCCAGTACGGCTCATTGACTATGATCGTCTCAGGATTTTGCCACGCTCGGCGCAGACGATTGAGGTCTTGATGGTGATGGAACGGATTGCCACCTGCCCAGTAGATGAGCTTGATGTCCGGATAGGTGTAGACTGAGCCGTCGTAGGTGAACTTACCTCCGGGGGTAAGCAGCATGTCGGCCACACGAGCAACTGGTATAAACTCTTTGATCGGATTGTTGCCTTGGGGAAATCTTGGTCCGGACAGTTTTGCTTCTGACGATCCAACGGAATTCAAAGTCCCGTATCCAAAACCGAAGCCTCCTCCCGGCAGGCCGATCTGGCCCAACATCGATGCTAAGGTGACGAGGGCCCAATAGCTTTGCTCGCCGTGGCTTTGACGCTGTAGTGACCAAGATGCGTTAACCATCGTGACCGACCCTGCCATATCCCTGGCAAGGGCTACAACACGATCGGCCGGGATGCCCGTAATGGCCTCCGCCCAAGCCGGGGACTTTGGGCAGCCGTCCTTGTGACCCAGAAGATAGCTCTTCACTTCCGTAGCGCCGACACAGTAGCGTTGAAGGAACTCCTCATCATGAAGGTTCTCTGAGAGAAGAACAAACGCTAGTGCAAGCATAAGTGCGACGTCAGTTCCTGGCCGGATGGGCACCCATTCAGCGGCACCGCTAATATCGTTCTTTAGCGGGCTGACATTGATGAATTTCTTACCCATCGCCCTCATTGAAGCGATGGCATCCTTCACTCGGTGTTGCGACGTCCCTCCGGGTGACATCTGCGTGTTCCGAAGGGGCAGACCGCCAAATGCGACGAAGAGCGTTGTGTGTCGGGCCAGCGTTTCCCAGTCGGTGTGCTGCTCCAGCAGACTTTCCATTGGGCCAACGATGTGCGGCATGATAACCGAGCCGCATCCATAACTATAAGAGTCGCGCGACTTCACGTAACCGCCAAGGACATTCAGAAAGCGGTGAATCTGACTTTGTGCGTGATGAAATCGCCCGGCACTGCCCCAGCCATACGAGCCACCGTAAATGGCGGTATTGCCGTACAGTTGAACAACGCGGTTAAGTTCGTTTGCGACGATATCGAAGGCCTCGTCCCAAGGTAGCTCGACAAACCGATCTGACCCTCGGTCGATACCGGAGTTTCCGGGTCCTCCAGTTAGCCAGCCTTTGCGAAACGCTGGCCTGAGAACTCGCAGTCGATCGACTTCCGCCGACAGCTGATCGAGCCCTATTTCGCTTGGATCGGGGTCGGACCGCCATGGTCGCAGTGTTGCCAGCCCTTGAGGGCCCGACTGGACTTCATGCAATCCCCAATGCCCAAGCGTGAACGCGAGCCTTTGATCCTCCATTTCAATCGGTCCTGTGATCTCGGTGTCAGCTGAGCAGCGTCTTCGGCGGCAAGATCGTCGCGGCGAAACCAAATCGCACGACTTGCTCCGTTGTGCGTGGTGCGCTCCAAACGGAAACATCATCCTCCGCATAAGGTGAAAGGCGGCCCGTTAGTTCGTCGGCGTTAGCTGCGAGCTTGTCAGCCAGCGGGCTGTTTCCTGCTCGAGCCGCCCAGGCGTGCCCGGCCTGCTCGATTTCCCGCAGTCCGGGCAGTCTGATTGGCAAACTCTCCCGCCATTGATGAGATAATCTTGCGACGGCCCCTGCGGCTCCTTCGAGATCGCCATGCCGATAGATGGCGACGGCGTCTGCAAACGCGCTTTTGAGGCGGCTTGCATTGACCCATTGCGTCAGGGATTTTTCCTCAAAGCCCCGATAGTATTCGGCATATTTGCTCGCCAAACGCATGTGAAACGCGTGTGCTTGGGGGGTTAGGGATGCGCGCATATGCTGGACCTCAGCCAGGACAACATCCCACCTGGAAAATGCCCCCGTCCGAGCCTCATCCTCAGACACACCATCCGTTAGTTTAGCTATTGCCCCCAGGTGCGACCTGACGGCAAGGCATACCTCGGTTTCGAGCTTGCTCAAACCATCAAGTCTGACGCGTCCGAGTGCGCTTCTGATGTCGACCCCGGAGCGAGCACGATCACTCAATTTCCAGAGGAGACCAATAGTGTCTTCGTAGTCCGGATTAGACACCGATATATGCGACTCGGACATGTTCGTTATCCTTCATGTCGGTAGCCATGCCTTGAAGAGAAATTCGTCCCTGCTCCAGGACTGCGGCCTTTGCGCTCAGACCCAATGCCACATTGGCATTCTGCTCCACGAGAAGAACCGACTTGCCCTCGGCGTTGATCGACCTGATCACCTCGGCCATCGCAGCGACCATCACTGGCGAAAGACCCATCGACGGTTCATCCATCAAAACGAGTTTTGGTGCAGCCATGATAGCCCGCCCGATCGCCAGCATCTGCTGCTCACCGCCGCTTAACGTGTTGGCGTATTGCTTGCGCCGTTCGGCAAGCCTTGGGAAGACGCTACAGATGTTGTCGTAGTCGCGCTTGACCGCGACCTGATCACGCCTGAGATAAGCGCCGATCTTGAGGTTTTCATCGACTGTGAGCTCTGGAAAGACGTGACGACCTTCCGGGACATGGGCGATACCGCGTTCGACGATCGCCTTTGGCGTAAGGCTCTCGATCGCCTCTCCCTCGAACAAAATACTCCCTGAACTTGGCCTGACGAGACCGGAGATCGAGCGCATGATCGTGCTCTTGCCGGCGCCATTGGAGCCGATGATACAATTGATGCCATGGTCAAAGGACAGCGAAATATCGTGGACCGCAGCGACACGACCGTAGTGGACGACCAGGTTGCGAAGCTCTATCATGCGGTAGTTCCCAAATAGGCGGACATCACTTCAGGATGGCGTCGAACATGTTCAGGCGTACCTTCCGTCAGCACACGACCGAAGTTTAAAACAGTGATGACGTCGCAAAGGCGCATGACTGTGCGCATATCGTGCTCCACCAGTACTACCGTCGTGCCGCTCTTGCGGATTTCCCGAAGCATTTCGACCAGGCGGTCCTTTTCGCTGGCTGTCATGCCAGTAAACGGTTCGTCCAGCAGAAGAACACGCGGCCTGGCGGCAAGCGCGATCGCAATGCCAAGAACCCGCTGTTGGCCGTGAGACAGATCGCGTGCTGCACTGTGTTTCAGGTCCGTCAGGCGTGAGAAAACAAGGAGCCTCTCGACTTCGTCGCGCCTTGATTTTGCATAGGCATTGCTCTCCACAATCCAATCGACCCAGGAGCTCGATGCCTTTGCCAAGAGGCCGTTGCCAATATTCTGCTCCACCGTCTGTTCGGGAAAAAGCACTGTCCCTTGGAAGGTGCGCACCAGTCCGTTGCGTGCGCGAAGACTGGTCGATAGCGACGTGACGTCCTTGCCATCCAATTCGACACGGCCGGCGGTCGGACGATAAAAGCCCGTAATGAGGCTAAATAGGGTGGTCTTACCCGCACCGTTCGGCCCGATCAGCCCGTGAATGCTTTCACGCTCGACACTGAACGTCACGTCGTTGACAGCCGTAAGCCCGCCGAACTTTTTAGTGACTCCATGTAACGATAGGATTGTCATCACGCATCTCCTTTCGAAGGCGCTGCAATACCACTTGTAGTGCCGGGCGTTTGCTTGGCTACCGGAACTGCGGCAAAGCCGATCAGCCGTTCCAATCCTTGCGGCCAGAAGAGCATGACCAAGATGAGTATGACGCCGTAAACGCCAGGCCGCAATTCGTCGGCAAAACGCAAGGACTCGTCAAATCCCATCAACAAGATGCCTCCCAGGATCACACCATAGAAGGAGCGTGTCCCGCCAACGATTGCCCAGATCATCAGATAAAGTGCGAAGTTGAGGTTGAAGCGGTTGGGCGTAACGGTTCCGAAGGCATAGGCAAGCAGGACGCCAGCAACGCCTGCAAATACGGCTGATATGACGAAGGCAACGCGGCGATATCTCCTGGTGTCGATCCCAACGGCCTGAGCAAGCACATCTTGCTGCTCAATCGTCCGCCAGATCTGCCCCAAACGCGACTGTTCGATGCTCCAGATGATGAGCAGACAGACAACGCAAACCGTCAGCGCAAGATAGAAGAACGCTGCGGGGTGCCCAAAGTCGATGGCGAAATTGCCGATACGCAGAAAGGGCGGGGAGATGCCCGAAAAGCCTCGCGTGCCGCCGAAATAGTTAAATTTGCGCCAGAGCAGGCGAACGGCTTCCGCAGCGCCGAACGTGCCCATCAGGAAGTAGAAGCCGCGCATCTTCAGGAGAGGAAAGCTGAGGATTGCCGCAACCGAGCCTGCCACTAGAGCACCGGCAAGAAGCGACACCATGAAGGGTGCTCCCCAGTCCTTGACGAGGATCGCGGCTGTATAGGCGCCCACGCCCTGAAGGACGACGTGGGCGAAGGACCATTCGCCCGTGAGCACAACAATGCGATAGCTCGACAACATGAGCACCATGATCACGATTTCGGTGGAGAAGGAGACGTAGTAGTCTCCCGTCACCGCAGGGATCATGGCAGCCGCAGCAAGCGCTAGAACCGCGGCACTGAGACCGATTTTTTTCCGAGCGTCCATGAGTTAAACTTTCTGCGCCTTACCCATCAGTCCGCTTGGCATGACGATGAGCACGACGAGCATCAGGCACAGGCCCGCAATGCTGGCGATGGTGCTGTCAAAGTACGCTGAGACGAAGGTGAAGAACGTTGAGTAGATGATTGCAGCCAGGATCGCACCCTCCATGGAGCCGATCCCGCCAAGAATGATCACAATGAAGGCGGTGATGATGATGGGCTGACCCATGTAGGGGCTGACCCGAACGATCGGAGCCATCAATCCACCGGCAACACCGGCAAGCGCTGCACTGAGCGCCATCGCCATCAGCGAAATAGTGCCGATCGAAATCCCCTGCAGGCAGGCGGCGTCACGGTCCTGCGCAACGGCGCGAAGCGCCCAGCCGAACCGGGTCGTCCGCAACAAAATTGTCAGACCGCCAAGCAGAACGATCGCGGCCGCGATCACGAACAGGCGGTGAAGTGGCATATTGGCGCCGGCAATTTTTACGACGCCCGTAAACGGGCTATCGACCAGGTAATTCGCGTTCACGCCAAAGAGCCAGGCGGCTGCCGTCTGCAACACCAGCAAAACGCCGATGGTCACAATCAGTGGCCCCAGGGGGTTTCCCTTAAGCCGTCGAAAGAGGAAGAACTCCATGAACGCGCCAATGGCGGCGGTGATCACAATGGCGGCGACGAGACCCACCGCGTAACCGGCTCCAAGGTGGGTGCCGAAGTACCAAGTGGCGTAAGCGCCGACCATATAAAGTTCGCCATGGGCGAAGTTTTCGATGCGCATTACGCCGAAAATCAGAGCAAGACCGACCACAACGAGCGCGGAAGCCGCGCTCGCCATAGCGGAATTGAGAAGAGTCTCAATCAAGAACTGCATGTCAATCCACCGCCAGTCCGTCTTATCGCTTCTGATCGGGCATCAGTTGCTCTTCGCGCCAGCGCTTCAGGAAAACGTCCTTGTGCGCATCGTACCATGCAACCTGGTCGCCGACGTCGACGATATTGACCTTGCCATCCTTGACGGCGACGACCGGCCAGTTTCCGACCAGTGCGCTGTCGGCTCCAAAAAGTTCCTTGCCCCACCACCGCGCCTTGCCAAAGATATGCTGCGGCGGGTTGGCCTTCATGCTGGCAAGAACCTCGTCGGCATCGAAGGAACCAGCACCCTCAACACCCTGCTTCCACACCTGAAGCGCTGCAGGGAATTCCCACGACGTGTTGTTCCATTCTTTCGGGTAGGCCTTGATGAAATCCTGGTAAAATCCGGCGGGGTCGTCGAAGCCGCTTGCCGTTTTTGCGATCGAGGGATCGTCGAAGCGCGGGAAGAATGCGATCGATCCCTCCATGAACTCCTTGCTGGTGCGCGCGACCATGTCGGGCAAAAGCTCGAAACCTGCATGCAGGATCTTGCCTTTGAAGCCCTGCGTGAACAGTTGCTCAACGAGAAGAAGCGCGACAGAGGGGTAGGTGGTATCGATGCAGGCCACATCTGGCTTGGCCGAAAGCATGGCACTCACGACAGGCGCAAAGTCCGTCGTGGAATTGTCGAAATATTGATCGGCGACGATCTGAAAATCGTGGGCGTCAAAGCCGGCGCGCCATGCGGCAAGCGAGGAGCGTCCCGTGACGTCATCCTGCGCGCAAAGCGCAACCGTCTTGGCTGCAGGTTCTGTCGTGCGCAGATATTGGACGCCAAGACCAAAATAAAACGGATGAATTTCAACCGGTGCAATCAGATACTTTGCGCCGGCGTTGAGGTCCGACACGTAGAGCGTCGACGTCAGCATCTTGTTGCGGTTCGAAAAATCTTGAAGGGCCGACCAGTCGTCGCCGCCGATGACCATGGTGAATTTCACATCCTGATCCACGAAGGCGCGTGCACCTTGCAGGGTCTTCTCGGCAATGTAGGCTCCATCGAAGGAGACGACCTCGACGCTGTATTTTTCACCTTTCACGGTCAAGCCACCGGCCTTGTTGAGACGATTGGCCCAGATTTCCGCGCCATTCTTGGCCGGCAGGCCCCAGAGGGACAGGTCACCGGTCTCGGGAACCAGCGCGCCGACTTTGACGGTCTTGTCTGCAGCGCGCAAAATTGATGGCATTGCCAGCAGTGTAGTACCAGCCGCAGCCGAAATCAGGGCCTGGCGACGGGTTAAAGAAAGGGACTTGCTCAAGACGTGCTCTCCTCTGAATTGATTTTCAATCTTATTGACCAGCTGTACTGTTAATTTGACTGGTGCGTCAGATTATGAACTAATCAGTCGAATTCGCAAGTGGATTCGTAACGCAAAAGTACACGCCCCTTTGAGGCGGAATGGCGCAGTTCGCACGGGCCGCGGCCGGCATGACGATCGCGGTGAGGTCAGGGAGAGATGGAAGGATGAGTATGGAGTTCGATTTCATCGTGGTTGGCGCGGGGTCTGCCGGATGCGCTTTGGCGTCACGGCTGTCGCAGGATCCATCATGCTCGGTTCTCTTGCTGGAGGCGGGCGGTGATCACAACAACTGGGCAGTGGACATGCCTCTCGCGGTTGAGAGGCTGCTCGGTGAAGATCCTCGCAACTGGAATTTCCTGACCGAACACGAGCCATATTTGAACGGCCGAAGGGTCGTACATCCGCGAGGCCGGCTGCTTGGTGGCTCCTCGTCGATCAACGGCATGGTCTATACCAGAGGACATCCGCTTGATTTCGAGAGCTGGAAGCAAGAGGCAGGCTGCCATGGCTGGGGCTATACCGACGTTCTTCCCTACTTCAAGCGCGCCGAAACTTGTCTCGCTGGAGGAGATTCCTACCGCGGTAGCGATGGTCCGCTGATGGTCACCAAGCCTGATCTCAGCCGCGAGCCGTTAAACAGTGCGTTCATGAAAGCTGGAGAGGAGGCCGGGTATCCGGCAACGCCCGACAGCAATGGCTACCAGATGGAGGGTTTTGGCCCCAACGAGCAGACGATCTTTCAAGGCCGGCGCTGGAGTGCGGCGCGCGCCTATCTCGACGGGGCAAGGAAGCGTCGCAATCTTAAGGTCGTCCGCGACGTCCTGGTTGACAAGGTTGCATTAACACGGGGCCGGGCTACGGATGTTGTCTATTTTAATGGCCAGCAGCGATCGGTTGCGCGAGCAAGGCGAGAGATCATTTTGTCGGCCGGGTCTTTTGGCACCCCGGCAATCCTGCTGCGTTCAGGAATCGGACCGGCCGAGGAGTTGCGCGACCTCGGCATCGATCCTCTCATTGCCTCGCCGGACGTCGGTCGAAACCTGCAGGATCATCCTGATGTCACGATTCAGTTTTGGGCCGCAGGCTCGGTCGGTCTATTCTCCGCCACACGAGGTGTCAGAAAGATCATGACGGGCCTGCAATGGTTCTCGCTGAAATCCGGCCTTGCCGCGAGCAACCAGTTTGAAGCCGCCGCCTATCTGAGGACCCGTGCCGGCATCCCATATCCAAACCTGAAGCTTGAGTTGCTGCCGCTTGCCTTTCAGCATGACAGCTTTGATCCGCATCCAGGACCATCCTTCCAGATCCACATGACGCTGCTTCGTGCCGAAAGCCGGGGCCGTGTCGCCCTCGTGAGCGCAAACCCCGTACAGTTGCCATCAGTGGTGTTCAACTATCTCCAGGATCCCCGCGACATCATGGTCCTGCGCGAAGCCATCCGGCTTACCCGGGAAATCGTCGCTCAACCGGCATTCCAGGGACTGGCGAGGGCGGAGATTGCGCCGGGCCGTGATGTTCAGGCCGACGACGCGATCGACGCCTGGCTGAGGGATCACGTTGCGACCGCCTACCACCCGGCTGGGACGTGCAGAATGGGCAACGACGCGGCAAGTGTCGTCGATCCGGATCTCAAAGTGCGAGGTGTCGATGGATTAAGGATAGCTGATGCCTCGATCATGCCGCTTGAGGTCAGTGCCAACCTCAATGCGTCGACCATCATGATCGGCGAAAAAGCCGCCGACCTGATCCTCGGCAGGGCGCTTGCACCGCAGTCCGCCCCCTTCTGGACCAATCCAAATTGGGAAACCGCGCAGCGCTGAAACGCGACATACGCACTAAACAAAAAAACTGACCCACTGGACAGATTTTTCATGCTCCGGTACGAATGGCAGGGACGATAAGCGTAAAAGTGCCCTCCCGCTAAGTTGAGGGCGCCGTCCAGGGGAGATGTCCACCCTTGCGCCGGCAAACAAAAGGATCATGAGGATGGATCATTTTTCGAAGTTTTTTATTGATGGCGCCTGGATAGAGCCGTTTTCCGCTCGCTTCATGGATGTCATCGATCCTGCCACCGAGAAACCTTTCGCACGCATCGCTCTCGGGTCCGCAGACGATGTTGATGCCGCCGTTAAGGCCGCACGGCGCGCCTTTGACGCCTATTCCCAAACGTCGGTTTCGGACCGAATTGCGTTTTTCAAACGCGTGCTCGATATCTTCAAGCGCCGTCAGCATGAAATCGCCGATATCGTCACGCGGGAAATGGGCTCGCCAATCACTTTCAGCATCGAAGCCCAAACGGCGACCTGCGTCGCACATCTCGAAGCCATTATCGAGATCCTCGGCAATTACAGCTTCCAAGAGCAAAGTGGCACGACCCTGATCGCCAAGGAGCCGATAGGCGTTGTTGGTCTCATTACGCCTTGGAATTGGCCGATCAATCAGGTCATCTGTAAGGTGCTTCCCGCGTTTGCCGCAGGCTGCACGATCGTCTTGAAGCCCAGCGAAGTCGCGCCGCTGGATGCCACGATTTTTGCCGAGATCCTCGACGAGGCCGGTCTCGCGCCTGGCGTCTTCAATCTAGTCAATGGCGAGGGGCCGATCGTCGGCGAAGCCATGTCTTCTCACCCCGATATCGACATGGTTTCCTTTACCGGTTCGACCCGTGCCGGCGTGCGTGTCGCTAAAGCTGCCGCCGACACCGTCAAGCGTGTGACGCAGGAATTGGGTGGCAAGTCCGCCAACATCCTGCTCGATGACGTCGACCTGTCAACGGCTGTGCGGGATGGCGTCATAGCCTGCTTTGCAAATAGCGGCCAGTCGTGTGACGCGCCGACGCGCATGCTGGTGCACCGGTCCTCTTACGCGGAGGCGCTCGACATCGCAGAGGCAGCAGCGCGCGGGCAGGCCGTCGGCGATCCGGCCGATCCCGCAACCATTCTCGGTCCGGTCGCGAGCGAAATGCAGTTTTCGAAAATCCAGACGTTGATCGGGAAAGGTATCGAGGAGGGGGCGACGGTCATCTGCGGCGGCGTTGGTAAACCAGACGGTCTCGATGTTGGATACTATGTCCGGCCAACGATTTTCGGTCATGTCTCGAATGACATGACGATCGCCAGGGAGGAAATCTTTGGTCCCGTTCTTTGCATCTTGCCATATGACGATGAAGAGGACGCGATCCGCATCGCTAACGACACCCCCTATGGCCTGGCAGCCTATGTGCAATCGGCCGATATCGAGCGAGCACGGAAAGTCGCACGGAAATTACGGGCCGGCTCCGTCTACATCAACTATCCCGACTGGGATGCAGTCGCACCTTTCGGCGGTTACAAGCAATCGGGCAATGGTCGGGAAGCCGGACACCATTCCCTGAGCGAATATTTGGAGATCAAGGCGATGGTCGGTCACGGATAGTTTCGCAATAACGTATCGAAGATCACAAACGGCGACCAAATCCGGTTTTGGCCGCCGTTCTTTTTCCTTAGGTATGTCGGAAGGAAGGCGCGTCGGAAGGTGCAAGGGGCTCAAGACCCAGGATGAGGTCGGCCGCCTTTTCCGCGATCATGATGGTCGGGGCATTCGTGTTGCCGTTTGTCGGCCGCGGCATGACCGATGCATCAACGACCCTCAGCCCCTTGATGCCGTGCACGCGCAATTGCCCATCCACAACACAGTCAGGCCCATCTCCCATTCGGCAGGTCCCGGCGTAGTGGTACCCGGTTTCGGCATGGGCGCGAATGTATTTATCCAGGAGAGTATCATCGTCGAGCGTCTTGTTGGGATGGATGCGTTCGCCGCGATATTCGCTGAGCGTTGGCATTTCCAGGATTTCGAAAGACCGCCGGATTCCTGCACGCGCCTCGACCCAGTCACGCTCTTCCGACAGGTAATTCGGTTGAATGACGGGATGGTCCTCGGGATTCGGTGATTTCAGGGAAATCCATCCGCGGCTTTCAGGCAGGCCGGGGCTAAGATGAACCTGGAAACTATGGCCCGGAGCAGAAACGCGACCGCTATATTCGGCCGCGAGCGCCACGAAATGCAGGTGAACGTCCGCATAGGCTTTCGACGGCGTCGATCGTAGGAAACCGCCGGCCTCGAAGAAATTGGATGCGCCAAGCCCGGTTTGGTTGGCGAGCCATTGGGCGCCAATCATCGCCTGCTTCAAGGGTTTGGTTGCACCATAGTAGGAAAGTGGTTTCGTGCATTTGTACGACACGATCCATTCGAGGTGATCGCCGAGGTTCTTGCCGACACCGTTAAGGTCGATCACCGGTTCGATACCCTTCGATCTCAGATCGTCGGCGTTCCCAATCCCCGACAGCATCAACAGCTGTGGTGACTGGATTGCGCCGGCACAGAGAATGATCTCGCGCTCCACGTGGGCGGTCTGAGTCTTGCCTTCGCTTCTGTAGGCCACGCTTTCGGAGCGGCGGTTTTGAAAGTTCAACTGCCCGACCAGCGCCCCAGTCACGACCGTCAGGTTGGGACGGGTTTTCATGATCGGGTGCAGATAGGCGCGCGAAGCGCTTTCGCGGATCCCGTTGTGAATCGTCGCATCGAAATAGCCAAAACCTTCCTGGCGAAAGCCATTCACGTCGGGGGTGTGCTGGTGCCCCGCCTCGTAGGCTGCCTGCAGGAAAATCTCGTAAAGGGGACTTTCTGGCTTGCCACGCGACACATGCAGCGGCCCGGTAGAGCCGCGATAGTCATCGCCGCCTTCCGAGTACGTCTCCGAACGCCTGAAATAAGGTAGGCAGTGCGCATAGTCCCAGTCGTCCAAGCCCTCGTCGAGAGCCCAGTTGTCGAAGTCCATCGCGTTTCCACGCACGTAGACCATGCCGTTGATTGTCGACGAGCCGCCCAAACCCTTTCCCCGGAAGAATTGCAACTGCCTGTTGTTCAGCGCTTGCACTGGCTCGCTCAGGAACTGCCAGTTATAGGTCGGGCTGTTAAGAGGATAGACCAGTGCGGCTGGCATGGTAATCCTGAAGTCCCACCGACGGTCAGGACCGCCAGCTTCAAGCACCAAGACCTTCACGGCAGGGTCGGCGCTAAGCCGATTGGCAAGGACGCTCCCAGCGGATCCAGCTCCAATGATGACATAGTCAAATCGTTCGGCGACGGTCATGATATCGTTCCATAGATGACGTGGGACCTACAGATCGTGTGACCTCGACGTACATTTCGCCGGGATCCAGTTCTGACAGCCTCAGTTCCTGAAAGTCAGTTCGACTTCCTGATGAAAGTATTGACTTGTGAGTTAAAAAAATAAACCCGTGGGTCAGAATATCGCAACGACAGCTTCCTGGTCAAGCGGCCTTGGGCCTTTACATAACGTCGTGCGATCGGACGCCAACATTGCTGACAAAGGTCTCCAAAACATTGACTAAAGGGACATTTTAAAATACCCATTGGTCAGATCTATCAAAAACAGCGTGACGGAGAATCCAGATGCCGCGTCGGATCAATTTCATCAACCCGTTCGGGACCACAGCCTATGACGACCTCATCCAGGAAACGCTGACGCATTACGCCATGCAGGACACGCAGCTCGAGGTCACCCATCTCGAAGGCTGCCCGGCGGATATGGACTATTTTTATCCGAAGCACATGGTCGAAGCGGCTCTATTCGAAGCCGTCAGGAAATCCGAGGAAGATGGATTTGACGCTGTGATCGTCGGCTGCTGCTATGATCCGGGCGTTATGGTATCGCGTGAGCTGGTTAACATTCCGGTTATCGGTCCGTTCGAGGCAAGCTTGAACATGCTTTCCTTCTATGGACGCACAGCCGTCATTGTGGCTGATCATGTCAAAGCTGGTTCGCAGATGAAGGACAATGTCAAGCTCTACGGTGCCTCGGATAGGATCCTTGGCCTCGATGTGATCGACTGGTACGTCAAGGACATGGTACTGGACACCTCGGCGGTCGCCCATGATGTCGTCGAACAAACCGCAAAGTCGATCGAGCGCACTGGAGCCGAAGCCGTCATTTTGAACTGCACCATCATCGCAGCCTCCTACCAGAAGTTCTTGATGGACGGCGGAGAGCCGGCACCGTTCCCGATCCTCAATCCCAATCTGATGGCGCTTGGCATGGCGGAAACGCTTGCTAATCTTTACCAGAAGGGGAACTACCACGTTTCAAGGCTTGGCTATTACGGTCAGCCGAAAGACCCCCACTTCCAGGCTGTCACAGAAGTCACCCGTCAGGCGTGGCGCAACGCAAAGCCGAACCTCGTGAGCAGCTACATTGCCGAATGAACAGCCGACGATCACTCGGTGAGAAACGATAAAGCCGCAACGGACAACCCGTCTGCGGCCTTTTCAGTTCTGGAATGCCGTTTGTTTCAAGGACGGGGGATGGCGCAGCGAGATCCTGGCCAGCATGGTCAACCCTGAAAGAGAACTTACTAATAAGGGGAGTGCTCAGCCCGGCCAGTGGCAGGTATGCCGTGTTTCGATCGCGGCATATGCACCCCTAACGGTTGCAAGGGGCGCTGCCAAGATCGTATCTGTTAGGTGGCCGTCCACCCGCCATCAATGGCAATCGCCTGGCCGGAGACGTAGCTTCCGGCATCTGTCGCCAGAAACAGAGCAACCGCAGCAACTTCGTGCGGCAAGCCCTTGCGCTTTGCCGGAACTAGCCGCTTGTATCCCTCCGGATCGCTGCCGACGCCCTTTTGCATGTCGGGACCGTCGGCACCCAAGATGGCCGCAGAGTTACCGCGAATGTCGGTCTGGATTACGCCCGGGCAAATTGCGTTGACCGTGATCCCATACTGGCTGTGACTGACGGCGATCTGGCGTGTAAGGCCCACAACACCAAATTTCGACGCCGTATAGGAGGCGCCATCCGCCGCACCACGTAGTCCGCCAACCGACGATGTGTTGATGATCCTGCCTGCGCCTTTTGCCATCATGTGCTTCAGGGCTGCCCGGCATCCGAAGAAGGTACCCTTCAGATTGATGTCGATAATCTGGTCCCAAAGTGCTTCAGTCGTCTCCAGACAATCGGCAAATCCGTCGAACACGCCGGCATTGTTCACCATGACGTCGATTGCGCCAAATCGCTCGACAGCGCCTTCCACCAGAGCGTTGACCTCTCCTTCCACGCGGACGTCGGTCTTCTGGAAAGAGACCTTCAAACCAGCTGCGACCAGTTCATCGGAAAATTTCGTCCCGACTTGGTCGAGGATCCCGCCGATGACGACGTTTGCGCCCGCCTCGGCCAAGGCGCGCGTGATGGCAGCGCCAATCCCGGTTTCTCCGCCGGTGATGACTGCTGTTCGTCCCGACAAGCTCAGTTCCATAGCATTCTCCAATCATAGATCTGTTTTCGAGTGTCGCCGCGGCTGCGGCTCTAGCTATCTGGCAAATTGCGGTTTCGATGCATTCCAGACGCGTCGGGCATTATCGAACTCGTCCTTGAAATGCCCGGTGGGTTGCATGTAGAAGCCCTGGCGAGCCAGCTGATAGCCGCCTTTCTTGTGAAGATCGGCAAGTCCTTCCGCTATTTTCAGCGCCATCAGGTTGGGATTGATGATTGGCACCTCCGAGGGACTGCCGCCGTCCATCAGGTACTCCTGGTAGATCGCTGCGATTATGGTGCAGCCCATGATGACGGTCTCGGCGCCGAAGCGCTCTGCGGCCTGTTTGGACAGGCGCACCACGTCCTTGGCAACGGCCTGGCGGTCATGGATCATGTCCTTAACGAACCAATCGATTGCATCGACGCCGCGAACCGTGTTGCCCTGGCCATTCAGGCGAGCCTGATCGTAGATATAGGGAACAGCCTTGCGGTGATCAGTCAGCACCATCGTTGAATGTCCGTAGTAAGCCGCCATCTGAAACGATGCTTCAAGTGGGCCGATAACCGGAATGTCGACGAGCTCGCGCGCGATTCTGACGCCCGGATCGTAGAGGCACCCGACGATCACGGCGTCGTATCCGGCTTCCTGCGCGACCATGATCTGCTCGAAGAGCGATTGTTCGATCATGTGTTTTGAATAGAAGAAATCGATGTCCGCCGGGCAATTGTCGAGATGCGTGACGTCAAGGGCCGTGCCCTCGGACGCGTAGTGCGACAACGTCTTTAGGATGATCGCGTCATAGCTTTCCGACCCGAACGGATTGATGAAGTTGATGCGTTTTGTCATTGGCGCTCACAAAAACTGACCAAAGGGAATGTAAATTAGACTCGAAAGTTTGATTACTCTTTTGGCTCCTTGTCAAGCGCATATCGCCAGGCTGGGCACGACGCGGACGACTAAAATTTCTGTTGACATACTCCACAGTCAAAATAACAGTATTAAAAGTCTTTAATTTAGGCGGAGAGGTTTGATGAAAACGGCCATCACTGAAATGTTTGGCATCGAAGCCCCGATCTTCGCCTTCAGTCACTGCCGCGATGTCGTCGTCGCGACGTCAAAAGCCGGTGGGATCGGGGTTCTCGGAGCCGCCTGGATGACGCCTGAGCATCTTGAGCAGGAACTGAAGTGGATCGACGATCACATTGAGGGCAAGCCCTACGGTGTGGACATGATCTTCACCTCGACCGCCTCCGACATCTCAGGCGGCAAGAGCCCCCGCAAGATCCTTCCACGCGAGCAGGTCGACTATATCAACGGCCTGATGTCCCAGGATGGTGTGCCCGAACTTCCGCAAGAAGATGTCGACGGCTGGTACGAAGACTATGCCGCGAACTTGAGCTTCACGCAGGAGGAGAGTGACGCCCTTTTTGAGGTCGCTATGCGCCACCCCGTCAAGCTGGTAGTCAGCGCACTCGGCGTTGCCCCATCAACCGTGATCGACAGGGCTCACGCTGCCGGGATCAAGTTCGGCGCCCTAGTCGGATCGTCCCGCCAAGCCGAAAAACAGGTTGAAGCCGGCATGGACCTGATCATTGCCCAGGGCACAGAGGGCGGTGGACACACCGGAACCGTGGCTTCAATGGTCTTGTGGCCGGAAGTGGTCGATCGCGTTCATCCGATTCCGGTTTTGGCTGCCGGCGGCGTCGGCAACGGCCGCCAGATGGCGGCAGCACTTGCCCTAGGCGCAGAGGGCGTCTGGTGCGGAACGGTTTGGCTCGGTACCGTCGAAAGCGAGCTCAATCCGGATATGCGCGACGTCCTATACGCGGCCAAATCCACCGATGCAGTCATCACCTACGGCTATACCGGCAAGCCGTGCCGTGCGCTGAAAAGCAAGTTCACCGAGGCCTGGGCGGCTGAAGACGCGCCCAAGCCTCTGAAAGTCCCTCTCCAGTCAATTTTGTCGGGAGAGCCTTTCCGCAGGGCGGAGCGGTCCCATCGAAAGGACTGGATGACCTATGCAGCAGGTCAAGTCGTTGGCCAGGTCAACGAGCCGAAGACCGTCAAGCAGGTCGTCTACGACATGTTGACCGAATATGTCGACGCTATGGAGCGCATGGAGAGCCTGCTGCAGGACTGAGCCCCGCCCGTCCGAGAATTCGAAAGCCTCTGTGTTTTCCAAGATCCGGTTACAGGGTGAGACCGGCAAGCCAGTCACCTTCGTCAAAAAGCAAAGAGAGGGAATAACTATGAAGCGTATTCTAACATTTACAGCAATGGCTCTGCTGGCCCAGGCCGCATCCAGTTTCGCAGCCGACTGTGCGACAAAGGTCAAAACCGTCCAGGAAGGTAAGCTGATCGTTGCTGCCTACGACTACCCGCCTTTCTCGGTCACCTCGGGCCAGGGCATTTCCGGCATCGACGTCGACATTGTCACCCGCGCCGCCAAGGAAAATTGTCTGGAGGTTGTTCCCATGGTGCTCGATCCGGCGGCAACAATCCAGGCGGTCGTCAGCGGCAAGGCAGACGTTGCTATCGGAAGCTGGAACCGCACCGAAAAACGAGCCAAGGCCGTGTCGATGTCGGCGCCGACCTATCTCGATCCAATGGGGATCTTCTCCAAGGATGGCGCAGACACTGTGGCCGCCTTCGACGGCAAGAATGTCGGTACCGTTCAGGGCTATCTTTGGGTTGGCGAGATGCAGACGATGCTCGGACCCAAGTTGAAGCTTTATCCGACGCCTGTGGCGCTCGCACAGGACCTAGAAGCCGGACGTATCGATATCGCCGCGGACGGTTACAATTCAGGCGCTTACATCCAGAAGACGGCGGACGGCTACAAGGGCATCCAGATCAAGCTCGCAAAGCCTGACGAGCGCATCCAGGCTTCGATCCTGCCCGCCCAGGCCGGCGTGATCTACACGAAGGGGAATGAATCGCTCGGGGCCGCCCTCGACAAAAGCATCGAAAGCCAGCACAAGGATGGGACGATTGTAAAAGAACTAGAAGCTGCCGGCTTTGACAAGAAGGTCGGAGACGTCGGTGAGCCTCGTATGGTGAAGTAGTCCTTTTCAGCCTTTTTACAGTGAAGACCGCTTCGGGCAGCCGAAGCGGTCTTTTGGTTTTTGCGGCCGTCCATGCTTGGTGGCTTGAACGGCTTTGCGAGCTTACGTCCGGGTTCTATTTTTCCGGCAACGGATCTCGGGTAAGGTCGTCGGCAAGACCATTGCGTGTCCGGCGTCGATTGGAACGGGACGTGACCGCGGAGGAACTATATGTTGAACTGGCCTGGCATTCCCGATGATGCAATTGAGTTCTTTTACAAGGTGTTCGCCGAGGCGAACCGCATCGTGTCGGAGCGATTGATCAATGTTCCCAACATCCGCGAAACCAGCCTGGATGATGGGCTCATCGAAGCAATTATACCCTCTTGCGCCCCAAGACTTCTGCCGTCCGGAGCGGTCGTGCAAATGGACGTGCACAATATCGGTGGCCTGCGACGTCTCTACAGTTGGGAGACAGCCGATATTGCAATCCTTGTTTTCGTCTACCGGGCCGAGGCGCTTATTGCGCAAAAGATTGGTCTATTACAGTCCAAGCGGCTCTACCCCGAGAACAATGATGTCCAGGACGAAGACCCGGTGGGATTTCAATATGGCATGAACGAGTTTCTGCGTCGGGATCCTCACTCACCGTTGCACAAGTTGCACGTCCAGTATGATTTCGTGGACGGCTGTAAATATGCTGCCCTGAAAGCGGGCAGCAAGCAGGTGGCGGCGATGAAGGACATGAATAACGTCTTTGGCGAGGTCGTCTACTACCTCCTTTATAATCCACCAACCGTGCCGTCATCGACCCGGTATCCCGTCAAGGAGTATGTCCGATTTGAAGAGGCTCCGGTCGGTTGCCGCGTGCGGACGGCGGGCGCCGTCGAGACGTCGCTGGAAGCCCTCAAGGAGGGAGAATCGCCCACATATGCTCAGCTCGAGGGTGCGCAGGCTTCCGGCAATTGGCGCCTTGAATCCTGGGTCGTTGATCTTTTGAAATGCAATGTCGGGCAGCAGTTTGATGAGAGCCGAGAGGAAAAAGTCGCTCAAATGCTGGAGCGGCGGTCGGGACCGATCGGGGCGGCGATCGCGATATCCATCGCCTTGCCTGAGGATAGCTGATCCGGTGTTGGTGTTTCGATGAGCCGGGCGCCTCTCGGATGGGACGCCCGCTCGCCTGATCGGTCAAGCAGTCCAGCCCGCGGCGGCCATGTCCCTGTTCAATTCCTTGCGCTCGCGCGCGTAGTCGACAATATCGTCGGGAAGCGTGCGAATACGGGTCTTCGACTGAAGCTCCTCGGAGATATGGGCAACGACGCCGGGGAACGTCGACAGAAGGGCAAGACCTGTCATTTCGTCGGGGGTGAACGACATTTCCGTGAGGATGGCGGCCATCATGCCGACTTCGTTGATGGCCATCTCGGGCTTGTTCACCCGCTTGATGAAAGCGCGATGAACCGCTTCATACCAGTCGCAGACATCACCCCACACGCCCGCCTCGGCAGCAATCGTCTTAAGCTTCTGCGCTCGCGGGTCGAGATATTTGAAGTTCGGATGGCCGAAGCCGCCAACGCGCATCTTCGTCTGGCGGATCTCGTCGACCGCGGCTTCCGCACATTCGTCGATGGATGCGCCGGGCTTGCGGTGCGTGTCGTAGGTGTTGCGAATGAAGGTCCCGGCGCTATCAGGCGCAAGCGTATATTCGCCTGCCGAAAGCATTGCCGTCGCAAGACCGGCAACCATTGAGGGATTGCCGGAGACACAGTAGCGAGCTGCCACGGTTCCCGGCTTCTTCAGAGAATAATCGAGGACGGAGCAAAGGACCGCGTCGATCATCTTCGTCTGTCCCGGTGTCGGGAGCTTTCCGCGAATGAGCAGATAGGTTGCCGCCGCAAAGGACATGTTGCCGATAATGTCGCCCAGGCTGTAGCCGCGGATGAAGACATCTGCATCCTCAACATCGCTCACGCTGGTAGTCCACGACTTTCGCACATCGGTGGGCATCTACTCGGTCCTTCCTGAACTGGTATTCCGACCATCGACTGGCCGCTCGCCAAAATAGTTATCAAGGATCGAAATATTTGTCCAGCGGGTATGTTTTTTGGATTTTATGGTATAATTTCTTTTGGAGGCGATCGTTGCGAATCCGTCCCGCGCTGAGCTGATCGCGGCATCATCATTGGAGGCTCTTTTGAGAACTTACTCTGGCGTGGTTTATCCTTTGAATTGTGATGCCATGGGCCACATGAACGTCCAGTATTATGTTGCCGCTTTCGACCAAGCGATGTGGCACTTGGTTCATTCCCTGGGCTACCGCGCAGAGTGGCAGACAGAGCGTAGCCAAGGCTGGGCGGACGTCCAGCACACGGTGAGCTTTTCAAAGGAGCTTAAGATCGGCAGCCTCTTCTACATCAATAGTAACGTCGGACGAGTGGGACAAACGTCACTGACAACGCTCCATAAGCTCTACGATATGGCCGGCAACCTCTCCGCGGCGAACGAGATCAAATCGGTCTACTTCGACCTCAAGGAGCGGAGAAGCTTGCCGTTGCCTGACGTGATCAGATTGGAGGCAGAGCAGTCGCTCTTCAGGCTCCAGGACATTCAGCCGCTCTAACCCGACGCGCAAACCACAGGCAGGGCCCGTATGAAAGATCATCATCTCGTCGTCGTCGGTGGCGGGTTCGCCGGCCTGCAACTGATCAACGACCTCAAGGGCGTTCCGACCCGGATAACGCTCATAGACAGGCGCAACCATCACCTTTTCCAGCCTCTGCTCTACCAAGTGGCAACGACACTCTTGGCGACATCGGAAATCGCCTGGCCGATCCGCTCTCTTTATCGGAACCGGTCGGAGGTGACGACGCTGCTCGGCGAGGTCGTTTCCGTGGACGCGAAAGCCAATGAGCTGTCGCTCAGCAATGGCGAGGCTATCTCATACGACAGTCTGGTGCTTGCAACGGGCGCAACGCACGCCTACTTCGGCCGGGATGAATGGGAGCCGGTCGCTCCCGGGCTCAAGACGCTGGAGGATGCGACGACAATCCGTCGACGAGCCTTGCTCGCCTTCGAGAGGGCAGAGGCAACGCGGTCGTCAGGAGAGAAAGCAGCGTTTCTAACGTTTGCGATTGTCGGGGCAGGGCCAACAGGTGTTGAGCTTGCGGGGATCATCGCCGAGCTTGCCCACAGAACGCTTCCGCAGGAATTTCGCCGTATCGATACGCGTGCGACCCGCGTCCTCCTGATTGAGGCAGGGGGACGGATCTTGCCAAGTTTTGACGAAGCGCTTGCGCGTTATGCACACGATAGCCTGCGTAAGCGCGGCGTTGAAATCATACTCGGTCGGCCGGTGACCAATTGCTCCGTCGAGGGGGTCACGGTCGGTGACGATTTCATAGCCTGCAAGACCATCATTTGGGCTGCAGGTGTGAAGGCGTCGCCTGCGGCCAAATGGTTGGGTACAAATTCCGATCGCGCGGGACGCACGATCGTGGATCCGGATCTGACCGTCTCCGGCCAGCCGAACGTGTTTGTCATTGGCGATACCGCTTGCGTGATCCAAGCTGAGGGGAAGCCTGTGCCAGGGATTGCGCCGGCCGCCAAGCAACAGGGTGCTTATGTGGCCAAGGTTCTCCGCGCCCGGCTAGCAGGAAAGAATCCGCCGGGACCATTCCGCTATCGCCATCAAGGCAGCCTCGCGACGATAGGTAACAGTGCAGCCATCATCGATTTCGGGCGTATCAAACTTAAGGGTTCGCTGGCGTGGTGGATATGGGGTCTTGCCCATATTTATTTTCTCATTGGAACCCGCTGGCGGTTTGCTGTCGCCTGGAGCTGGCTCTGGATTTCTATCAGCGGCCAGCAGAGTGCCAGACTCATCACGCAACGCGAAACCATCAAGGAGTTTGCCAAGGACGAGTGATGAGGCTGCCACTTCCACGATCCGAAAGCCAATCTATCGCAATTTGAATGCATAGACTCTTTTATAGACTTGTCAGTATGTATTTTTGATTGTTAGTTCGGTTTGCGTCGCCTTGTGCGACCGAACCAGGAGGGAACGAATGAGCATAGATAATCGCATCCTGACTATTTCTCGCCGCAACGCTTTGAAATGCGCCGCCGTCGGGGCCGGAGGAGCACTTCTGAATTTCGCATATCCTGTCTTAGCTGACGCGGCGTTAGACGGGCCGCTCGTGACTACTCACGAGGGAAAGCTTCGGGGAACATCCACCGACAAGCTCAACATCTTCAAAGGCGTCCAATATGGCGAAACGACTGAGGGGAACGGCCGCTTTCGACAGCCGACGCCCGTAAGACCTTGGAACGGCATTCGAGAGGCGACTGCGCTTGGCGATCCATGCTTCCAAAACAACCCAGATTGGGTTGGTTGGAAAGAGGATAACAACGGCAGTGAGGACTGCCTGGTCCTGAACATTTGGAGTGCTCACGGTAGCACGAAAAAGCCAGTGATGGTGTTTTTCCATGGTGGCTCTTACATGTACGGTTCTGGTGGTGCGCCAATGTATGACGCTGCCCATCTTGCCGAACGTGGCGACGTCTTGGCGGTGACCGTCAACCATCGCATTCACATGCTTGGCTTTATGCACCTCGCAGGTCTGTCTGCAGATTACAAGGGATGCTCCAACGCTGGACTGCTTGATCTCGTTGAGGCGCTCCGATGGATCAAGAGAAACATTGCCGCCTTCGGCGGTGACGCCGAGAATGTCACTATCTTCGGGGAGTCGGGTGGGGGCGGAAAAGTCAGCTGCTTATTGGCAATGCCTGCGGCAAATGGGCTCTTCCATAGAGCGATTGTTCAGAGCGGATCTCAGTTGCGCTTACGCTCTGCTGAAAAAGCAACAGCGGACGCAAGAGCAGCTCTAAAGCTGTTGGGCGTCTCCGAAGACAATCTCCACGCCTTGGAGAGCATTCCGCCGCAGACGATTTGGGATACCTACATCAAAGTATCAGAAGCGAACATTCGTGGCGGTTTTTCAGACATTGCCTTCTCGCCGGTACTCGACCCGGACACACTGCCGTTTCACCCTGGTTCACCGGAAGCGATTGACAATTCGAAGAGCATTCCTCTCCTTGTCGGCACCAACGAAGCCGAGGGCACGTTTCCGCTTTTGATTGCTAACTTGCTTAAAGCTCCGGCCGATGAGAAGTCAGTCATCGGAATTCTGGAGCAGCTGTTTTCGAAGGTTGTAGATGAAAGTCGGACGAAACTCGCCGAATTGATTGATGCAACAAAGAAAAAGAACCCGGACATTGATCCCTACCACCTGCTTGTGGCGGTCTCTACTGAGTTGTGGATGACGCGTGATGCCATCGAACAGGCAGAATCCCGTTTCGAGCACAGTGCGTCCGATGTCTACATGTATCGCTTTGGCTGGAAGGAACCTTGCTTTGGTGGAGAATGGGCTACGCATGCGGCCGAATTACCGTTCTTGTTCGACCATCTCGACATCGACTTGATTTGGGGAGACTCAAATCTCGACGCTGCTCGCCAGAAGCTCGATCCTAATGGGAATAGACACAAGCTCCGTGACGCTGTGATAGGTTTGTGGTCGAGCTTTGCGCGAGATGGAAAGCCATTCGCAAACGCGTTGCCCACATGGCCGGCCTACGACACCAAGACGAGACAAGTCATGCGGCTCGACAGTGAATCCGTCGTCATTGCCGATCCATTAGGTGGCGACGTTCGCAAACTCCTTGCGAGCCTTGACGTGGGTGTGGGATCATAACGGGGTCGGCACAGCGCATATCGCACGTGCCTGTCGCCTTGGCAGCTTCAGACGACATCGTGTAGGGCAAGTGCTTTGTGCTTCGACATCGCGCTGTCGTCTCTCGGAGCGTCGAGCACGATGAGCCGCTGCTGGTTCCAGTAGTAGTTTGCTACAGGCCCAACGCTTCCATTTGGGCCTGCAAGCTCTTTTGGGCTGCCAGGAAAGGCGGAGGTCTGCTCAATTCGGCACAGCTCGATGACAGCATCCAGTCTGCAGCGCTTCTGGCGGAGCGTTTTATCCAGTGCAACAGCTTGCTGGATCGTTTCTGGCAAACCATGCAGCATAAAGCCATTGCGCGCATCCGAATCAGAAAGTCGCTCAATCACTACTCCTTGCGTGGTATCGTTCTAAGATGACACCGCCGCCTTCCATCTTCTGCTGGGCGGCTGCGCCACCTACCGTTCCGTTTCTGACGGCCTCGCGTAGCATCTCTCCTGGAGAAAAATGCGGAAAAGACAGTCTTTTTGAAACAGGCTATGCCTGGGCGCCGATTCCTGCCAGATGAGAACCAATGATGACCATTCACATGGAAACAATTGTTCGTTGAGCATCGGCGCGTTCACGGCGCAGGCCGGTGAGCCGTTTCGGATTTCTATTAGGATACGATCTGCCGTAGGGGATTGCGCAGGACGAGGTTCTTAATGATCGCCGAAAATACCCGAACGCCGTTGTCATCGTAGGTTTCTGCGAGCCAATGAACAATGCCGAGGTGAGGCTTGCTTCGAGACTCGCGTAAAGACTTCACCGTGAAAGTCGCGCTGAGCTTACTTTCAGGAAGCAGCGGCTTGAGGAAACGCATTTCATCCACGCCCAGCCCTGCAATAGCATTGCCCGTGAAGACCCCAGCGTTGACGCCCAGTCGCATAGTTAGCGCGTACGAGTGTGCCCCACTCGCGACAAGAGTCGCGAAGAAGCTGTTGGCTGCTCCTTCTTCACTCAGGTGAAACGGTTGTGGATCGAACTCGCGGGCAAATCGGATAATGGCGCCCCTCGTCAGCAAAATAGGCTCGCTACGAACACCGAAGCCAATCGACAGGTCTTCAAACCATAGATCTTTCACTTGAGCCTCCTACGAATTCGTGACCGGACGGCCACGGCTACATGCTCGGATAGACCGGCCCCTCGCCGCCCTGTGGCGGGACCCAGTTGATGTTCTGGTTGGGGTCCTTGATGTCGCAGGTCTTGCAGTGGACGCAGTTCTGCGCGTTGATGACGAAGGTCTCTTCGCCGTCCTTCTCCACCCATTCATAGACGCCGGCCGGACAGTAGCGCGTCGACGGGCCGGCATAGATGCCGAACTCGGACGATTTCTGCAGGGCCATGTCCTCGACATGCAGGTGGACCGGCTCGTTTTCCTCGTGGTTGGTGTTCGACAGGAACACCGAGGACGGCCTATCGAAGGTCAGCACGCCGTCCGGGCGGGGATAGTCGATGCGTTTGTGCATCGACGCCGGCTCCAGGCAGGCGGCGTCGATCTTGCCATGCTTCAGCGTTCCGAAGAACGAGAAGCCGAAAAGCTGGTTCGTCCACATATCGAGCCCGCCGAGCGCTATGCCGACCGCGGTGCCGAACTTCGACCAGAGCGGCTTGACGTTGCGGACGCGCTTCAAATCCTTGCCGATATCGCCGGCGCGCCATTCGTTTTCGATCTCGACGACTTCGTCATTGGCACGCCCTGAAGCGATCGCCACGGCGATCTTGTCGGCGGCCAGGATTCCCGACAGCACTGCGTTGTGCGAACCCTTGATGCGCGGCACGTTGACGAAGCCGGCGGAGCAGCCGATGAGCGCACCGCCGGGGAAGGTGAGCTTTGGCACGGACTGGTATCCGCCCTCGGTGATGGCGCGGGCACCATAGGAAATGCGCTTGCCGCCTTCGAAGGTGCCACGGATAGACGGGTGCGTCTTGAAACGCTGGAATTCCTCGAACGGATAGAGATAGGGGTTCTTGTAATTGAGATGGACGACGAAGCCGACGGCCACCAGATTGTCTTCGAGGTGATAGAGGAAGGAGCCGCCGCCGGTCTTCATCCCGAGCGGCCAGCCGAAGGAATGCTCCACCTGGCCCGGCCGGTGGTTCTCAGGCTTGACATGCCAGAGCTCCTTGATGCCGATACCGAATTTCTGCGGCTCGCGGTCCTTTTGCAGATCGAACTTGGCGATCAGCTGCTTGGCGAGCGATCCGCGCACACCCTCGCCGATCAGCACGTATTTGCCCAAAAGCTCCATGCCGCGCGTGAAATTCGGGCCGGGCTCGCCGTTTCGCTCGACGCCCATGTCGCCGGTTGCGACGCCTATGACCGCACCTTGGTCATTGTAGAGCACCTCGGTCGCAGCAAAGCCTGGATAGATTTCGACGCCAAGCGCTTCGGCCTTTTCGGCCAGCCAACGACAGACCAGCCCGAGCGAGACGATGTAATTGCCGTGATTGTTCATCAATGGCGGCATGAGGAAATTCGGCAGTCGGATCGAACCCGCCGGGCCGAGAAACAGGAAATGATCGGCCGTGACCTCGGTCTTGAATGGATGCCCCTCATCCTTGCGCCAGCCCGGCAATAGGCGGTCGATGCCGATCGGATCGACGACGGCGCCGGAGAGGATGTGCGCACCGACCTCCGCCCCCTTTTCGAGCACCACGACGGTCAGATCCGGGTTGACCTGCTTCAGCCGGGTCGCCGCGGACAGGCCTGCCGGGCCTGCGCCAACGATGACCACGTCGAATTCCATGCTCTCGCGTTCGGGCAGATCAGTCGTCTCGTTCATCAATCCTCCTTACCGCCGTTCCATGTTGCACCAGAGGCAAAGGAGGGGCTTTGAAACGGAACGGAGGGCCACAAGCTCGCCGGCGCCGCAATAACTGAGCTCTCCAATGCTCACACGCTTCCATCCTTCCTGAGTGGCAGAGAATTCCATCGGGGAAAGCGCGAGAAACGACCGCGCTTGATACTGGATGTGATCGGGAAAGCGTGTAAACGGCGCCATCAGCAACATGCCGATGCGAACATCGCTGCGTTCTTCGATGCCACCTGGACCGACCAGAACCGCATGCGCGTGCCCGCTGTCAAAGTTACAGCTGGCGAACGGTCCCGAAGGGCTTCGCGTCCATTCGAAATTTCGTGTCAATGCATGAAAGTTTTGCCTTAAATCGCCGAGGATACCAGTGCTGTGGGATAAACTTCCCAATGCGCTGTCAAAAGTCTCGCTCATTTGCGCAGACAGTGCCGACGAGGACTCCGCGAGCGCGAAGCGGCCGGGCCTGATCAACTTCTCGAAGACCTTTCCGGCGATGCGTTTCGGCATTAGCGGCGTATCCGGAGCTACCATTGCGCCGTACATCCCGTTCAAAATACTCTGCAGGGCAACCGGCCGCCCGACAGAGCGGCCGTCTCCCTTCTTTGCTCCACTCGTCTCGCCAAGGAGCAATAGATCATCGCGGCGGTGTGGCGTCCTGTGGAAGCTTTGGCACATCAGGCGTTAGAGTGACTTTTCGAGTTGCGGCAGGATCTCGAAGAGATCCCCGATGAGGCCGTAGTCGGCAACCTGGAAGATCGGCGCTTCCTCGTCCTTATTGATGGCGACGATGACCTTCGAGTCCTTCATGCCGGCGAGATGCTGGATGGCACCCGAGATGCCGACGGCGATGTAGAGCTGCGGTGCGACGACCTTGCCGGTTTGGCCGACCTGCCAGTCGTTCGGAGCGTAACCGGCATCGACGGCAGCGCGCGAAGCGCCGACTGCGGCACCGAGCTTGTCGGCAACCGGCAGGATGACTTCGCGGAATTTTTCCGCCGAGCCGAGCGCGCGGCCGCCTGAGATGATGATCTTGGCAGAGGTCAGCTCCGGGCGATCGGAGGCGGAAACATCCTCCGACACGAACGACGAGAGCAGTGAAGAAAGGGCTGCCGTCGAGATCTGCTCGACAGCAGCAGTCGGGCCTTGGGAGGCCGGGGAAAAGGAAGCGGTGCGCACGGTGATGACCTTCTTGGCGTCGGTCGACTGCACCGTTTGGATGGCATTGCCAGCATAGATCGGCCGCTTGAAGGTGTCGGACGATACGACTTCAATGATTTCCGAGATCTGGGCGACGTCGAGCAGCGCTGCGACGCGCGGCATGACGTTCTTGCCGACCGAGGTCGCAGCCGAGATGATGGTGTCGTAGGCGCCGGCAAGTGAGACGATTAGATCGACCAGCGGCTCGGCGAGATTGTTGGCAAGTTCGTTGCTCTCGGCCAGCAGCACCTTGGAAACGCCTTCGAGCTTGGCGGCGGCATCGGCAGCAGGCTTTGCGCCCTTGCCGGCCACCAGCACGTGCACGTCGCCGCCGATAGATGCGGCTGCGCTCAGGGCCTTGGCGGTCTGGTCGGAAAGGCTTTGGTTGTCGTGGTCAGCCAGAAGAAGAATGGCCATGGTTCTGATCTTCCTTTCCGTAAATTAAAGCACGCCGGCTTCGTTTTTCAGCTTGTCGACGAGTTCGGCTACCGACTTGACCTTGACGCCGGCCTTGCGGCCGCCGGGCTCTTCGGTCTTCAGCACCTTCAAGCGCGGGGTCGTCGTCACGCCAAGATCGGCAGGCGACTTCTTGTCGAGCGGCTTCTTCTTCGCCTTCATGATGTTCGGCAGCGAAGCGTAGCGCGGCTCGTTGAGGCGCAGATCGGTGGTAACCACTGCCGGCAACTTGATCTCGATGGTCTGCAGGCCGCCATCGACCTCACGGGTCACTTTTGCCTTGCTGTCGCCGATCTCTATCTTCGAGGCGAAGGTCGCCTGGGCGACGCCCATCAGGGCTGCGAGCATCTGGCCGGTCTGGTTGCTGTCGTCGTCGATTGCCTGCTTGCCGACGATAATCAGACCGGGCTTTTCGGCTTCTGCGATGGCTTTGAGGATCTTGGCAACCGTCAGCGGCTCAATCGCGTCGTCGGTCTCGACCAGGATGGCGCGGTCGGCGCCCATGGCAAGCGCCGTGCGCAGCGTTTCTTCCGCTTTAGCGGGGCCGATCGAGACGACGACGACTTCCTCCGCCTTGCCGGCTTCCTTCAGCCTGAGCGCTTCCTCGACCGAGATCTCGTCGAACGGGTTCATCGACATCTTGACGTTGGTGAGTTCAACACCCGTGCCATCCGGCTTGACGCGGATCTTCACGTTGTAATCAACCACCCGCTTAACAGGAACGAGAATCTTCATGGCTCACCTTCAAGGGATTTCTGCCTCGCCAACCCAGGGCAAAGCGTCGCTGCGAACCGAAGCTAGCAAAACATACCGATAAGTCAAATCAAATGACCGGAAGGTCAGAATTTCAATTTTTCACAGCACTCTGCGGCTTGGATGCGAGTGGATCAGCTTGTCAGCCAGGCGATTTGGATGTAACTGACGGATGGGTCAAAAAAACGGAAAGATAAGTCTGTGCCATTTGCAACTGGAATGGTCCCCCCGTGGATTGGTGGCCAAAGCAACATCAAACCAGCGACGAGGATGCCGTCTATGAGGATCATTTTGCTTGGACCGCCAGGCGCCGGAAAGGGCACGCAGGCCCGTCATCTCGCCACCGAGTATCGGATCCCGCAACTGTCCACGGGCGACATGCTACGCGCTGCCGTATCGTCACGATCGGATATCGGCAGAAGGGCCGCGGACCTGATGCAATCGGGCGAGCTCGTTCCTGACGATATTGTCACCGGTGTTGTCGCCGATCGCCTGTTCCATGAAGACTGCCGTACCGGCTTCATCCTTGATGGCTTTCCCCGAACGATTGTGCAGGCGCAGGATCTGCAGAAAATTCTCCGTTCGTCGCATGCACAGATCGACGCCGTCATTTCGATTTCGGTCGATGAGAATGCTCTGGCCGCGCGTATCGAGCGACGGGCGGAAGAGGCGCGCCTCAGCGGTCAGCCCGTTCGCACCGACGACGATCCGGAGGTGCTAAAAAAGCGCATCCATGAGTTTCGTCAAAAGATCGAGCCAGTCGTGGAGTTCTACGAAACGGTTGGTCTGCTGCATACCATCGACGGGATGGGCAGTATTGAACGCGTGTCCCAGCAGATCGACGCCATCTTGAGCGCGGTGCGACTGTCAGTGAACGTCAAACCCACTGTTGCTTCCCGGTTCTAAGCGACCTTCAACGATCACATTAAGAGGATATCTCGATGCAAAACTCGCAAATTGCCGCGCGCCGCGCCGAAGCGGTCTCCCGCGGTGTCGGCGTCACCACACAGGTCTATGCCGAACGCGCGGAGAATGCCGAAATTTGGGATGTAGAAGGGCGCCGCTACATCGACTTTGCCGCAGGCATTGCCGTCGTCAACACCGGCCACCGCCATCCCCAGGTCATCGCCGCTGTGAGGGATCAGATTGATCGCTTCACTCATACCTGCCATCAGGTCGTGCCTTACGAGAACTATGTTCGCCTTGCCGAGCGCCTGAACGACCTCGTTCCGGGCAACTTCAAGAAAAAGACAGTGTTCGTCACCACAGGCGCGGAAGCGGTAGAAAACGCGGTCAAGATTGCGCGGGCGGCCACCAACCGCTCTGCCGTCATTGCCTTTACCGGCGGTTTTCATGGCCGCACATTCATGGGCATGACGCTGACCGGCAAGGTGCAGCCTTATAAGGTCGGCTTCGGCGCAATGATGCCCGATGTCTTCCATGTGCCGTTTCCTGCCGAGCTGCATGGCACCTCGGTCGAGGACGCCTTATCGGTGCTCGAAAAACTGTTCAAAGCCGATGTCGATCCAAGTCGGGTCGCAGCCTTCATCATCGAGCCGGTTCAGGGGGAGGGCGGCTTTTACGAAGTGCCGAAGGCGTTCATGCTGAAACTTCGCGAGATCGCCGATCAGCACGGGATCCTTCTGATCGCCGACGAGGTTCAGACGGGCTTTGCGCGAACTGGCAAACTGTTTGCCATGGAGCACTTTGGTGTTGTCGCTGACCTGACGACCATGGCAAAGGGGCTAGGCGGCGGGTTCCCGATTGCAGCGGTTACAGGACGAGCAGACATCATGGACGCACCCGGCCCAGGCGGGCTTGGTGGCACCTATGGCGGCAACCCGATCGGGATTGCCGCCGGCAACGCCGTCCTGGATGTCATTGAAAGCGAGAATCTGTGCGAACGTGCAGACAGGCTCGGCGCCCGCCTCAAGCAGCGTCTTCAGTCGTTGCGCGAGACGGTGCCGCAGATCGTCGATATCCGCGGACCCGGCTTCATGAATGCGGTTGAGTTCAATGTGCCAGGCTCGGGCACGCCTGACGCCGACTTTACCAACAAGGTACGTGTCCGCGCCCTCGAAAAGGGCCTCATTCTTCTCACGTGCGGCGTCTACGGAAACGTCGTGCGTTTCCTGGCTCCAATCACGATCCAGGACGAGGTTTTTGCCGAGGCCCTGGATATCCTCGAAAGCGTATTGCGCGATTGTGCAAAAGGAGCGTGAGCCATGTCGATTTCCGACGAACTCTTGAACAAACTGAAAGACAAGACCCTTGTAACGGATAAGGCGCGGATCGGCGGCGAGTGGGTCGCAACAAGCGAGACGGGCAAGCAGTTCGATGTCCTTAATCCATCGACGGGCGCACTGATCGCCACCTTACCCGACATGAACCGCGCCGAGACTGCCCGTGCAATCGACCTGGCCGACAAGGCCCAGAAGCAATGGGCCAAGAAGACAGGCAAGGAGCGGGCAGGGGTCCTTCGCAAACTGTACGACCTTATGGTCGCCAATGCCGACGATCTTGCTGTCATCCTGACGAGCGAGATGGGAAAGCCGCTCGCCGAAGCTAAGGGCGAGATACTCTACGGCGCATCCTACGTCGAGTGGTTTGGCGAAGAAGCAAAGCGCGTCTATGGCGACACTATTCCTGGTCACCAGGCCGACAAGCGCATCATCGTCATCAAGCAGCCGGTGGGTGTTGTTGCCGCGATCACACCGTGGAATTTCCCCAACGCAATGCTTGCGCGCAAATTTGCGCCCGCCATTGCAGCCGGATGCGCAATGGTCTCCAAACCGGCCCGCGAGACGCCACTTTCGGCACTGGCGCTCGCCGTTCTCAGCGAACGCGCCGGGCTGCCGGCCGGCGTGTTCAACGTGGTCCTGTCGAGGGATTCGGCTGCGATCGGCAAGGAGTTCACCGAGAACGAGAAGGTCCGCAAGCTCACCTTCACCGGATCGACCGATGTCGGGCGCATCCTGATGCGTCAGGGCGCCGACCAGATCATGAAGCTTGGCCTCGAACTCGGCGGCAATGCGCCATTCATCGTCTTTGATGACGCTGACCTGGATGCAGCGGTCGAAGGCGCCATGATCTCGAAATATCGCAACAATGGCCAGACCTGCGTCTGCGCTAATCGACTCTATGTTCAATCGGGCGTCTACGACGCGTTTTCCAAAAAGCTTGCCGCCAAGGTTGAAGCGCTCAAGGTCGGTGACGGATTCGACGACGGCGTCCAGGCCGGCCCGTTGATTTCCGAAAAGGCGCTTGAGAAGGTGGAAGAGCATATCGAAGACGCACTCAGCAAGGGGGCAAAGCTTGCCTTGGGCGGAAAGCGGCACAGCAAGGGCGCGTTCTTCTTCGAGCCGACGGTTCTGACCGGCGTCACGAAGGACATGAAGGTTGCACGCGAAGAGACGTTCGGCCCGGTCGCACCACTGTTCAAGTTCGAGGACGAAGAGGAGGTCATCGAACTCGCCAACGACACCGAATTCGGACTTGCCTCCTATTTTTACGCCAAGGACGTCTCCAAGATCTTTAGGGTCGCTGAAGCACTCGAATACGGAATGGTCGGCATAAACACCGGTCTTATTTCGACGGAAGTGGCACCTTTTGGTGGCATCAAGCAGTCCGGTCAGGGCCGGGAAGGGTCGAAATATGGGATCGATGACTATGTCGAAATCAAATATCTCTGCCTCAGCATCTGACTGGGCGAAGGCCGCCCTTGAGCTGCCTTTTTCCTTTTTTGAGCGGCCGGTCCGCCCAGCATACCTTGACGTCAAAATGTTTGACCAGCACGACCGAAGTGGTATCGTCTGCCGATAAGAACAAAAAAAGGGGCTCGCATGCAGACCGACGAGAACAAAACGCAGGCTGTCCATGGCCGCGGAATGATATGGCCCTGGAGCTCCGGCTCACCCGATGACATTCGCTGGGCGACTTTGCTCCTAAAGGCTCTCAGCTTTCTCCTTCGAAGGACCGCCGCTGCCGGGCGCTTTGCCTCCGACCCTGTACGGGCTGCCTCTTCGGCGGCTTGGTGGGCAGCGTCTCGGTCGTAGACATTCGCGTTTAACAGCGCGATTTCGTTCCAAAGCCAGCTCGCTCGAAAAACTGACGATCAAGTATTTTTATTTGTACTATCAGTCAGATTTGCTGTACATCTGGGACTAACGGAATTATCGTCAGGATAACACCGACAGGCTTGAAGGAGTTGCATGATGTTGACCGCAGTGAACCCGCCAGGAAGCGCGTGGCCCGGCGTTTCGCAAGGCGTTATCCTTAAGGGTAGCGGCGTTTTCGTTTCGACAGGGCATGTTGGAACCGACGCGGCCGGCGAGATCATCGTATCTTCGCCGGAAGATCAGATCGTCGCGTTGTTCGACAACCTAAGGGCGACGCTGACCGCCGCTGGCCTGGAGTTTGGCAACGTTGCGCGGATGACCTGCTATGTCAAAAGCTTCGACGAGACGACGATGGCGACCTTGCGTTCCGTCAGAGCCCGTTACTGGAACCAGGACTGCCCGCCCTCAAGCGTGATTGTTCAGGCGGCCCTCTACGATCCCCGCCTGCTGGTCGAAGCCGAAGTGCTCGCGGTCGTCCCGTAATGCCGGAGGTCTCGATGAGAAAGTTCGATGTAATCGTCATCGGCGGTGGCCATAATGGTCTCGTCTGTGCGTGCTATCTCGCAAAGGCCGGACTGAAGGTTTGCGTCGTGGAACGGCAGCCGTTCGTCGGCGGGGCTGCGATCTCCCGCGAGGTCTGGCCGGGCTTTACGATCTCTGTCGCGTCCTACTGGATGAGCATGCTGCAGCCGAAGATCATGCTCGACCTCGGGCTCCAGGAAAATGGCGTTGAAGTCATTTCTGTCCCTCCGAGCTTTCATCCGTTCGACAGTGGAAAGAGCATTGTCTATTGGCCCGATGAGCAGCGCTTCGTCGAGGAACTCGCACAGTTCTCGAAAAAGGACGCCGAGAACTATCCGAAGTTTGCCGCCCATATGGCCGACATCATTCCCTATATCCGCCGGCTGATGTTTGAGACTCCGGTGGACCCGATGACCGGCAAGATCAAGGACATCACAAAGGCCATGTCGCTTGCCTGGCGGCTACGCGACATCGGTGCCCGCGTCTATGACATCTGGGACCTGCTCACCCTCAGCGCTGACGATTATCTGCGCCGCTGGTTCGAAAGCGATGAGGTTTTGACGGCATTCGGCAGTTATGCATCGGGTTCGGCAGGTCTGATCAGCCCGAAGACCCAAGGCTCAGCCTACGTGCTCGCGAGACCTTACCTGCGCGACAACTCGACATCTGCTGGCGGAGGCGGGCTGATCAAAGGCGGCATGGGTTCGATATCTGAAGCGCTTCTGCGTGTCGCCAAGGCTCACGGCGTCGAGGTCTTGACCGGTGAGAAGGTTAGGAAAGTCGCTATCAGTAACGGCAAAGCCGTTGGCGTCGAACTCGAAAGCGGCCCGCATCTTATAGCCAAGACGGTCGTCTCAAACGCTGGCGCGAAGATGACCTACTTCGACCTGATCGGCACAGAACACCTTTCGGACGCCGTCAAGGGCCAGGTCGAGCGCCATCGCACCAAGTCGATTGCCTTTAAGATCAACCTCGCCTGCAATGCATTACCGCGATGGACGGCCTACGACAGCCGCAGACTAAACGAGCCGAACCCAGGCTCTGTCACACTTGCTGAAAATTCCGACGAGCTGGAAGATGCGTTTCACACCGCTCAAAACGGTGAGATGGCCAAGCATCCCTATCTCTGGATCACCACGCCGAGCGCCTTTGACGAGACCGTCGCCCCTGAGGGCAAGCATGTGGTTCAGATCATGGGCGGACACGTCCCCTACAAACTCAACGGACGTGAGTGGGACGAGGTAACGAAAAAGGAATTGCTCGATATCGTTGTCGCTCAGATTTGTCGCTACGCGCCCGGTTTCGAAAAAGAAGTCCTGCACGCCCAGATCCTGACGCCAAAGGACATCGAGGAGATGTTTGCCATGGTTGACGGGCATGTTCACCATGGTGAGATGAGCCTCGACCAAGTGTTCTTCCGCCGACCGATCCAGCACTACGCCGACTATCGTACACCGATTTCTGGGATGTACATGTGCGGCGCAGCCTGCCACCCGGGCGGCGGCGTTAACGGCGTGCCCGGTCACAATGCGGCACGTGAAATTCTCCGGGACCTCGGCAAGGCGTTTCCGGCCAAGGTTCGCCCATAGGGAGGCAGTGGACGGCAGATGAACTACGAGCAATTTACGCCCGAAGAAAACGAAATCGTCTCCACCGTGGAGCGGTTCATCGAAGAGCGCGTCCGGCCAGATGTCATGGTCTTTGAGAGAGACGGCATCTACCCGCAGGCCATTGTCGAGGAGATGAAAGAGCTTGGTCTCTTCGGGATCGCGGTTCCAGAAGAGTTTGGGGGCCTCGGCCTCAGGGTTCCGGTCTTTGCCGCCGTTATGGAGATTGTCGCGCGCGGCTGGACCACACTTGCAGCCTATATCAACAGCCATTCGACAGTGGCCTATGCGATAGCGTCGCACGGAACCGGCGAGCAAAAGGAAAAATACCTACCGGGTCTAGCGACGGGCGATTTCAGGGGCTCGCTTTGCTTGACCGAACCGGGCTGCGGATCTGATCTCCAGGCCATTCGCGCGAACGCGGTCGACCGGGGAGGGGCCTACGATCTGACGGCGAGCAAAACCTACGTTACAAATGGCGACAAGGCGACGCTCCTGCTGACGCTGGTCAAGCATCCAAAGGAGAGCCCGGAGGCAAAACAGAAGTTCAGCCTGCTTCTCGTCGATAAAGCCGCCGCCGGCGTGACCGTGACCACAACGTTCCACAAGATGGCCTTTGGCTTGGTCGATACCGTGCAAATCGAAATGGACAACGTCGCCGTTCCCAAAGCGAACCTGCTCGGTGCTGCCGAAGGCAAGGGTTTCCATCAATTGTTCGATTCTCTTGAGATCGGCCGGATTGCGATTGCCATCAGCGCGGTCGGTCTTGCTGCAAATTCACTCTCTGAAGCAAAGCGCTACGCATCGGAGCGCGTCACCTTCGGTGTGACGATCGACAAGCACCAGGCAATCCAGTTCAAGCTGGCGGACATGGCGACGAAACTCGTGACCGCGCGTTTGATCACCATGGAAGCAGCCTGGATGAAGGAACGCGGCGGGCGTTGCGACATGATCAGCGCAATGGCGAAAATGTACGCCAGCGACGCGGCGGTGGAGATCGTTCACGACGCCGTCAAGGTTCACGGGGGCGCCGGCTACATCCAGGAATATGCAGTCGAAAGGCTTTACCGCGAGGCGTTACTTTATACGATCGGGGAAGGCACGAACGACATCAACCGGATCGTCATCTCTCGCCGCATCAATGGCGACGAAGAGCAGACCTATCTCGGACTTGTGCCATGACCACCGTTTGCCTCACCTTCGATTTCGATGCAGTCTCGCTATGGATCAGTTCGCTGAAGCAGACCACGGCCAATCCGATGTCTCGCGGCGAGTTTGCCCCGAGGGTCGGGTTGCCCAGGGTCTTGGCGCTCCTGTTGGAAAAGGGCGTGAAGGCAACCTTTTTCGTGCCGGCACACACTGCGGTCTCGTTCAACGCCGAGACGAGGCGCATTCTGGACGACGGCCATGAGATCGGGATCCACGGATACTGTCACGAAACGCCGGTTGGCTTGAGTAAGACCGATGAGGCATCCCTCCTGGATAAAGCGATCGCCAAACTACGCAATGCGCTCGGCCAGGATTTTACGCCGGTCGGATACCGCTCGCCCGCCTGGGATCTGTCGGAGAATTCGATCGCGCTGCTCGAAGAGCGGGGCATTGTCTACGACAGCAGCCTGATGGCCGACGACTACAAGCCATATTGGGCCTCGAGAGGCTTTCAAGTCTCGGAAGAAGCATACCAGGCAGGTCCAGCGTCCAAGGTGGTCGAGATTCCGGTTGCCTGGGAGCTCGACGACTTTCCGCACTTCATGTTTTTGAACAAGCCGCTCTATCTCGGCATGCGAACCCCGGCTGAGGTCTACGAGCTCTGGCGCGAAGAATTCGATTTCTCGGCCACGATCGAAGGTTCGGTATTCACCTTGACCATGCATCCCGAAATCATCGGCCGCGGCCCGCGCATGGCAATGCTGTCGCGCCTGATAGACCACATGAAATCGACATCGGGCACGACGTTCTCGACGGTTGCAGATGCGGCCCGACATTGGCGGGTGCGATCTCATTAGCCTGCCTAAGGGCCAGTTGCGCCCGCCGAATTGGGCGCGACGGGACAGTCTTTCTTCTGACAGGTCCTCAGGGCCAGTGACAAAAAGCGATATGGCCGTTATCGCAAACGAGGGTTTGAACGTGACAGACAATTCCGCAGCGCCATTTCCATCCGTCTTTGCAGCCCTTGAGGCTTCGGTTCGGACAAACCCTGACAAGGTGGCTGTTATTTTTGAAGATCAGTCCCTGAGCTACCGGCAATTGCTCGAGAAGGTCGACAACACGGCGCGCCATCTGCTGGCGCTTGGTATAGGCAAAGGCGAAACCGTTGCCGCATTTGCGCAAAACCGCCCTGAGCTGATTTATTGTTACTATGCTGCGGCCAGATTGGGAGCAATCTTCGTGCCGCTCAATCCAAACCTGACGCAAAGCGAAGTCAAATACAGCTTCCGACACAGCGACGCAAAAATCCTGTTCTACGACGACTTGGTCGCCGATACCGCCAAGGGCGCAGTCGCTGCAGAGGCGCTCGTCCCCATGAGCCGGTTAGGAAACGTTCTGCCCGCAACGGAAATCGCCGCGCCATCGGTCGAGCCGGACGACGACTTCCTGATCATTTACACGTCCGGCTCAACAGGAGCGCCGAAAGCAATCATTCTTGATCACAAGGCGCAGATCAATTGCCCGATCGCCCTGGCAAGGCTATGGGGCGTGACGTCGGCCGACAGGACGCTTGTCGCGCTGCCGCTCGGCTATCTGTATGGACTCTCGACCGCCGCTGCAGCGGGACTGCAGGCAGGCGGGACGGTAATCATTCTTCGCCGCTTCCACCCGCGCGACGTCCTGGAAGCCTTCATCGAACACAAGGTTTCGGTATTCCACGGTGTGCCGACTATGTTTTCCATGATGCTTGAATATTGCGAGCAACGTGATCTCAAGTTCGATCTGAGCAGCGTGCGCAAATTGATCTGCGCCGGCGCCCCCCTCTCGGACGAAATGGCCCGCCGTTTCGAGGGCAAGTTTGCGAGATCGCTGGAAAATTACTACGCGCTGACCGAATGCACCCCGGTCTTCGGACGGTATTTTGATGACGCACACGCTCTCCCTGATGGCTCGATCGGTCGGGCGGCGCCCGGCGCGATCGTCAAGATTATTCGCTCAGATGGAAGCGAGTGCGCCGTGGATGAGGACGGCGAGCTCCTTGTACAGGCAGCCGCCACGATGAAGCGGTATTTGAAAAATCCTGAGATGACGCAGGCCTCTATGACCGATGGCCTCTTTAGAACAGGGGATCTCGTCAAGCGCGACGAAGACGGCTTCTTCTACATCACCGGCCGCATTAAGGAGATCATCATTCGCGGCGGGGCGAATATCTCGCCCTCCGAGGTCGAAAAGGTATTGATCGCTCATCCAGGTGTCCAGGATGCGGCCGTCATTGGCGCAACTGACCGCATCTTCGGGGAGATCCCAGTCGCAATTGTCGTGCGCCGTCACGGATCGGAGGTGACGCAGGACGAGCTCATTGCGCATGTCGAAGCCACTTTGTCCGACTTCAAAGTGCCACGCACGATCTTCTTCGAGCCAGTCCTGCCCCAGGGAAAGACTGGAAAGACCGACAAGAAGCTTCTGAAAGAGCGTTTCGAGCCGCTTTTGGCAGCTCGCTGACTAGCCAGTGATCAACCTCTTGGAGTGATGCGATGGACCGTTCGCAATATCGATCCCTTGATGGCCTGAGCCTTGCCTCTTTGCTTCATTCCCGGCAAGTCTCTTCTGCAGAACTGATGCGCTGTGCGCTGGTCCTGGCCGAAGACTGCGACAACGAGTTTAATGCGCTTTGCTATGTCAGGCCGGAAGAAGCCTTAGCTCAGGCGGAAACGTCCGAGCTTAGGGGGCAGTTTGGTGCCCTGCCGTTCCTGTTGAAGGATTCCGGGCTTGCTTCGACGACCTTGCCGTCCAGTGTCGGCTCCCGCCTGTTTGCTGGGCTCAAATCACCGATCAACGCGACGCTGAACGAGCGGTTCATTTCCGATGGGTTTATCTCCTTCGGCCGCACGACAGTTCCGGAATTCTGCATGGCGCCGACAACGGAGGCCGTGCAGAACTCGGGTCCCACGCTCAACCCCTGGGACAAGACGCGGTCGGCGGGTGGATCGAGCGGTGGTGCTGCGGTCGCAGTCAGCACGGGTGTTGTTCCGATCGCCCATGGCAGTGACGGGGGCGGTTCGATCCGCATTCCTGCCGCCTGCTGCGGTGTCTTTGGTCTGAAGCCGTCACGCGGGCTGGTGCCGCTCGGACCATCCCGCGGGGAGGCCTGGGGCGGCCTTGCTGCCGACGGCGTCCTGACCAGGACGGTGCGCGATACAGCAGCCGCTTTGGACGGCATTGTTGGTATGGAGATCGGCGCACCCTATGCTGCCCCGAAGGTTCCGGGAAAGTATCTGGACCTGCTTGATGTCGCGTTCGACCGGCCGCTGAGGATCGCCACGTGGACGCAAGCTTTCGACGACATCCCCGTCGCGAATGAATGCATTGCGGCCGTCGATCAAGCCGCCCGGCTCTTGGCGTCCATGGGGCACGAGGTGGTGTCGGCTCCGCTTCCGGATCTCAAATACAAGAGCTTTCTTCGCGCCCATCAGGACGTCCTTGCCGCAAGTGTTACATTGACCGTCAACGGCAAGCTGCGGTCGAGCCCGGACGCGGCCTGGCGCGAAAAGCTTGAGCCGGCGATCGTCGACGCCTACGACATCGGCACCACCTTGAGCGCGGAGACATACGCGCTTGCCATCAACCGCTTTCATGCGCTTGCCCGGCAAATGGAAGTCTACATGTCCTGTTACGATTTCGTATTGTCGCCGACGCTGACGCAACTTCCCGCCAAGCTCGGCATAATGACGATGGAGAGCGACTTCAGGACGTTCCGCAACCGTGTCGGTGAATACACGACGTTCCTGGCGATCATCAACGCCTCCGGTCAGCCGGCCACCAATGTTCCTCTATACTGGACAGAGGACGGTATTCCTGTCGGCATCCAGTTCATCGGTCATTTCGGCAAGGAATCCGAGCTCCTTCGCCTCTCGGCCCGGCTGGAAGAGGCCGCGCCCTGGATAGATCGCTATCGAGGTCGGGTTTCATAAACCAAATCAGAACAATAGCTTGACTATTTTGACCAATAGGTCGAAAAAAAGACTAACAAGTATTCTAATCTTAAGGAGAGGTTATGACTGGCGAACTCAAGGTAGGGCCGAACGCAAAATTCTTCGATGATTTCGAGGTCGATCAGAACTGGATCACGCCGCGTCGCACGATTACCGAAGCCGACATCGTCATGTTCGCGGGTATGACGGGTGACTTTAACCCGGTCCACACAGACGAGGAATTTGCAAAGACAACACCGTTCGGCACACGCATTCTGCATGGGCCCGCAGTCTTCGCGATCGCGACCGGCCTTGAATTTCGTCTGGGCTTGAAGGAAGGAACCGCAATCGCCTTCCTCGGCATGACCTGGAACCTAAAGGCTCCCGTCAAGATCGGTGACACCATTCATGTCTATCAAAAGGTCGCCGGCGTTCGCGCCACCAGCAACCCGGCGCGTGGCATCGTCAACTTCTGGGTCGAGGTCCGCAATCAGGAAGGCACCGTTTGCCAAGAAGGCGAGTGGAAGGTCATGTTCCACTCAAAGGCTGCTGCTTGATCTGACAATCGAGGCTCCGCTTTCGTCGTTCGAAGCGGAGCCTGTTCGATTGTGAGCCATCAGAACCCAAGCATATGCAGTGACGCGGGCCGGCCAAAGATATGCTGCTTCAGGGCGTTGAACAAAGCTTGGCTAGTTGGATTGGCTGCTACGCCTTGCAGCCGTTTAGAATGATCTCGACATAATGGTTGGCGATGTCGTTCGGTGAAAGCTGTCCCTTCGGCTTGAACCATGCGTGCGTGAAATTGCACATGCCGATGATCGAACTGACGATCAGATAGGTCGGGATGTCGCGGAAGATGCCTGCTTCCACGCCTTTGACGTAAGCGTTCTTGAAAAGCTGGTCATATTCCCGCTTGCGCTTGACGATGATTTTCTGCTGATCATCGGTCAGTTCACCCTGATCACGGAAATAGATCGCAGTCCAGGCCGCGCGACCCATGACGTTCAGCGCATGTTTGCGGATCATTGCACCCAGAAGCTCGTCAGCGGGCAAGTCCGTCTCGATGATGGCGACCATATCCTGCCACCAGGCTTCATGGATACGCTGGAAGATCTCCCACAGGACCTGATTCTTGTTCTTGAAATAATAGTAGACGACGGACTTTGTGTAGCCCAGGCTTTTTGCGATATCGTCGATGGTGACAGCGCGAATGCCGGTCTCCGCAAAAAGTGTAGCAGCAGCAGTCAGGATTTCCTCCTGAACATAGGCTTGCTTTTTCGCCTTCAGCTCTTCCCGCACTTTCAAATTCATCTTTGCCTCGTGCTCAATGTCTAACGATCGTCGCCAGCTCAAATGGTTTCGGATGGGTTGGCTTGATTCCGGCAGTCGCGGCAGTGGCGTGATTGACCACTTAGCGCAACGCAAACTTACAAAATTTTTGACCAATCAGTCAATTGATTCGGACTGATCGGATTAAAAATTGGGCGGATTGCATGTGGCAACGAACGCAAAAGCAACATATTCGATATCCCGGCGGTCTTGGAGCCCGTTTGGACTCGTCGCCGAGAAGCGAAGGCCACCTCGAGTGGAGGTTCCCAGGGTCTAGGCCGTATGCCGGCCAAGCCGCCTTTCAAGCGACGACACGAGAATTGTTGCCGGAATACAGATGGACGCATAAAGCAGGCCCGCAAGTAGAAGGATCGGCAGATACTGGAACGTGGTGGTGCCGATCATATAGGCCTGCGACAGCAGTTCCGGCAGAGCGATCGCAAAGCAAAGCGACGTGGCCTGGAGCATAAGTATCGCAAAGCCCAGCAGGGCAGGGGCCGCTACGCGAAGTCCTTGCGGGACGATCACATAGCGAAGCGCATCGAGTGATGTGAAACCCACGGCCACGGCGGCTTCCTTCTGGCCGTGGGGAACGGCCTGCAGTCCGGCCCGAATGATCTCGCTGGTATAGGCCGCGGTCGTCCAGGATAAGGCAGCGGCGGCAGCGGCAAAGGATGTCAGACTGATACCAGTGCTTGGAAGGCCGTAATAGGCAAATTGCAGCAGGATGAGTGCTGGTGCACCGCGGCCGATCTCGACCACGAAAATCGATATCGCGCGAGCGAACATTGATTTTGCCTGAACGCCCAATGCCAGTATTAATCCCAGCGGAATGCCGATGAACAGGGCGACCCCCGTCACCTCAAGGCTCACAAGAAGCCCGTCGACCATCGTTGGCAGGTTTTCTTGCCAGAAATCGATAAGATCGCTCATCGGGCCACCTTTGCACGCATGACGCCGTCACTGTAGCGGGCGAGAGCCGCAACAGGCAGACTGATGAGAATGTAAAGCAGGCCGGCGACCGCAAAGACCTCGAGACCTTCGAAATTGCGGCGCGACACGAAACTGGCCTGGAAGGCGACTTCTGTGACGCCGACCGTCGAGGCAATGGCTGAATCCTTCAGGAGCCCAATAATGTAGCTCGTCGCTGACGGAAGGATGACCCGGATCAGCTGTGGGGCCATGATGTCGAAAAATACCGACCAACCCGGCATGTTCAGCGCGCGTGAGGCTTCCCACTGCCCGACATGGATGCTCTTCAACGCGCCGCGATAGATCTCGGCCATGTTCGCGCCAGTGATGACGCCCAGCGCAACGATCGCAGACTCGACCGGGCCGACCTGAAGGTATCCAGAGCCAATTCCGAAATAGAGGAAGAACAGGCATACGATGGGCGGAATCGACCGAAAGGTCAAAATGAGTGCAGTTGCAAGCGCGCGAAGCAACCACGACCGCGACACTTTCATGGCACAGAGTGGGAGCCCAAGCAGCGCTCCGAACACGAACGCCCCGATCGTGATGGCGATCGTCCAGGGAATGCCACTCAAAATGATAGCGAATGATTCTGCGTTCATCGGTTCTTGACCGCCTGTAGAAAGCGTTGCGCCCGCTCCGTCTGAGGGTTGCGCATTAGCGATTCGCTCGGACCCTCTTCGAGGATGCGGCCATCGGCCATGATGATCACACGATCGGAGACGGTTTCCGCGAAGTGCATCTCGTGGGTGACGACGATCATGGTCATTCCACCCTCGGCAAGCTCCTTCATGACGGCGAGGACTTCCAGACCGAGTTCCGGGTCGAGTGCGGAGGTCGGCTCGTCGAACAGCATGATTTTCGGGTCGAGAGCAAGCGCGCGCGCAATCGCGATACGCTGCTGCTGACCACCCGAACACCGCACGGGATACTGATCGCCTTTGTTCTCCAGCCCGACACGTTTGAGAAGGGCAAGCGAGCGCCTGTCGGCTTCGGCCTTGCTACGGCCGAGCACACGCTGCTGCGGCAGGCTGACATTGGCCAGCACCGACATGTGCGGGAAAAGATTGAACGATTGAAATACCATGCCGGCGGCGCGCCGAAGTTCGGTCAGTTGCTTTTTCGTGGCAGGACGCTTGGCATCAACGCTGATGCCGGCGATGCGGATCGAGCCCTGTGTCGGCGGCTCGAGCTGATTGAGGCATCGTAGAAGCGTGCTTTTGCCAGAGCCACTCGGCCCGATGATGGCAACGACCTCACCCGTCTTCATGGTAAAGTTAATATCTTCCAGGACCCGATGTGTTCCAAAGGACTTTTCGACGTTCGAAACACGAAGGATTTCCTCTGCCTGTTGCGATTGCTCGGTCCGGGATTGCTCATTCATCGAGGACATTCTTTCGACCTGCCGGTTTCGATTAGGCCCTGGCTGATCTGATCCACGAGAGCGGGAACTGCCTTCGAGGCGGATGATTTCGGACAAAGTTCAACTCCCTTCAGTCACTCCCCATTCGTCCCGATTATTCTTTTCTGATCGGAGAGTTTTAAAAACTGACGTACGAGTATAAATACATATCCAGCTAGGGTTTGCAACGCACATTTTCCAAAATACTCTGTCGCATTCTCGACAGTCAAAAGGGGGAGCATAAGGAGTTGTGGGGCGCTCAGAGGCTACTGAGAGATACTAGGCCTTCGAGCGGAAGACATCAGGGCTCCTTTCGCTGCATTGAATTCACTTCCGTTACCTGTTGCCCCATGAACCCTCATGCTCCCCAAAATATGAATGGCCTCCCCCAGCGTAAGCAGCTCGACATCATCTTTCATGGAAACGAGAAAATTAGAGCGAGCCTGGACAGCGATTACGGTATTCGGAACGACATCGCGCACAATAATCAGCGTCCTCCCGCAAAGGCTATGGATATAGCCACGTGGTTGGAAGACTTGGAGGACCTCGTAGACAATTTCTGATGCGGAGAAATGTGCCAGATCCCTAAACGTTCCGTGACATCGCGGATGGCCTACTCGCGCAGCAGCTGCTCGAATTAAGCTTCTTTGCCCTTGGCTCACTGGAGGTATTTCTTCCGGCATTGCGGTGCAGCTCAGGTCAATGACCTGCAGTCAAGGCCAAGCTTCGCCTCGGCCAATGTCACCGTTCCCTCAACTATCTGTTAAGTATCGAGGAATGCCATTGATGGCCGATCAATTCATCGGGATCAAGGTAACGTGAGATCGTGTAGGTATTTCGGGTGGATAGTACTGCATCGTGCGATTCGTTCGGTTCACGCCATTCGGACTCGCAATTGCGAGTTTGGATTTGCCGGAGATGCGCTGCAGCGTGTCCTGCCAGAGTTTGTAGAGATCTGCGACAATCGCGGTCGAGGCCTCGTGGCGCGCCGCACGGCGCCCATCCGGGCTCTGTCCACGCACTTTCTCTTCAATTGCCCAGAGCCGAGCCATCTTTTTGATCGTAACTGTTGCTACTTTCGTGCTGCCGCTATTGCTATTTCCGATCGGCCAGCGGCCTTGGCAGGGACAGTTTTTCCTTCAATACTCTACAAAAGAGATCGATTTAGTTAGTCAATTTCCTTGGCTACGAATATTCTGTCGGAGTTGATGGGGAATCATACGCATGCTCGATAAATCTGATGCCGTGACCGGAAGCCGGTTTTCCGCGCGCTTGACGGAGTGGCCGACCGTCGTGCTTTCAATAGCCATATATGGCGGGTTTCTCGCCGTGACCTATTGGTGGCAATCGCTGCCGCCAGCGCTTGTCATCTTCACCGGCGGATGGCTCATCGCCTGGCACGGCTCGCTGCAACATGAGGTCATACACGGCCACCCGACCAGGTTTGATCGGGTGAATGACGCTATTGGGGCGGTGCCGCTGTCGCTCTGGCTTCCCTTTGCGATCTACAAGGAAAGTCACCTTGAGCATCACCGCGACGAACATCTGACGGATCCAATCGAAGATCCGGAATCCTCTTATTTCACGCGCGCCGCTTGGGAGCAGCTGGGGGCGGCGGGCAGGCTTTTAGCTCTCTGGAATACCACGTTGTTTGGCAGGCTGACGCTCGGGCCAGCAGTGATGATCCTGAGCTTTCTTGCGCAGGAATGGCGCTTGGTCCGTGCGAACGAGCCGGGACGCCGCCGCATCTGGGCGGTCCATGGAATCGGTGTCGCCGTTGTCGTCTTCTGGGTAACGGCGATTTGCGGCATACCAATTTGGCTTTATCTTTTCGGCTTCGTCTATGTCGGCGCGGCAATGACGCGGCTCAGATCCTATGCTGAGCACCGCTATGCGGACAGCCACGAGGAGCGCACGGCTATTGTCGAGAACAGTTATCTCTTCGGCCTATTGTTTCTCTACAACAACCTGCACGTCCTTCACCATCGCCGTCCCGGCGTACCGTGGTATCGTTTGCCGAAGGTGTATCGTCGCAATCGAGAAGAGCTCATCCGGTCGAATGGCGGGCTTGTCTATGACGGATATTGGGAGATCGCTCGCCGGTTTTTTCTGAAACCCCACGACGATCCGACGCATCCTCGTCACTCGTAAGGGGATCAGCTCGATACTTTCCCTAATGCTGAACGACCATCCGTGCTGCGTTGCTGGCGTCTGAAGCGTCAAGACCGTTAGGATTCTTTGGCAGACGAGCGCTGCCTAGCAGCGCATCTGTTCTTGCCCGATGACGCCGAACCCAACCAGTTCCATTCCTTATCTAATTTTAGCTACTGTTCTGAAACGAAAAGAGTTTGAAATGCGCCTTGCAAGCCTCGCGATGTACATCAGCCCACCCCCAGTTGCCGAAGCCACCACCATGTTCTGGAGCTTCCTTCGGAACACGCTGCGCGACGAGGGGGTCGAAGACGTTCCGGAGGCTTTGGACGAGCAGGTGCGATACGATGAGGCCTGGCGTCATCCCGACTTGTTGCTGGCCCAGACCTGTGGCTATCCCTACGTAAAACATCTGCGCGGCAAGGTCCGGCTGGTGGCAACGCCAATCTATGGCCACCCCGGCTGTGACGGTCCCGACAAATGCAGTTTTATCATCGTTGGCCGGGACGCGGACGCGCGTTCGCTCGAAGACCTGCGCGGCGCCAAGGCGGCGATCAACGAGCCGGACAGCAATTCCGGCGTCAACCTGCTGCGTGCGTCGGTCGCGCCGCTTTCCAGAGACGGCCGGTTCTTCTCCTCGGTCGTCGAAACCGGCGGACATCGCAACAGCATCGACGCCGTTGCGTCCGGCATCGCGGATGTGGCGGCGATCGATTGCGTCACCTACGGAAATACGCTGCGTTTCGACCCGGAACGGCTCTCCGGCGTGCGGGTGCTGGCCGAGACTGTCAAGGGGCCGGGACTGCCGTTCATCACCCGCGCGAGCGCTACGGACGCGGAAGTCGGTGTTCTCTGCCGCGCGCTCGAAAGGGCTGCTGCGGAGCCGGCGCTTGCTAAGGCGCGTGATGCGCTTTCCCTTAAAGGCTTTGAGGTCCTTTCCGATACCGACTATCAGCCTTTGGCCGATCTTGAGCGTGATGCGCATGACCTGAACTATTCCGTTATCGCCTGAGGAGCAGTCAACGGAAAATGGCAGGCGACCGAACGGCCATCCGCCATGGATGCCAATTGTGGCGGGATGTTTCTGATATCAGACATCCGAGGCAAAGGCCTTGGAGATAAGATTTACGCTTGCGACCAAGGATACAATAGCAGCAGAGTTGAAGGCAACGATCCACCAATACCCACTGGTCAGAAAGCCGTAGCTGTCGGCGATTGACAAGCCCCAGTCGGCAGACGGTGGTTGTATGCCTAAGCCTAGGAAACTAAGTGTGGCCACCGAAAAGAATGCAAAGCCTAGTCTTAACGTAAATTCGATTAAGACAGTGTCGCGGATGTTCGGAAGAATTTCGAAGAACACGATGCCGAAGCCGCTTTGGCCAGACAGCCGCGCCGCCTGGACGTAGTCCCGTGCTAGTTGTTCTCTGGTGGCGGCCCTAACAGTTTTCGCGACAAGCGGGGTATAGGCGAGGCCAATCACAACGATGACGGTAGAATTCGCTGGTCCGAGAGCGACGATCGCCATCGTCACCAAGACGACAAACGGTAGTGACATGAATGCATCGAGAAGCCTGCCGGCGATCATGTCGAGAATTCCGCCAAAGTAGCCGATCAGCATTCCAACGACCGTTCCAAGCGCCACGCCAAGCGCCGTCGCTACGGGGGCGACCATAAGAATGTCACGCGATCCGACGAGAATCCGGGAAAAGACGTCGCGGCCCAGCTGATCGGTCCCAAACCAATGCACAACGTCAGGCGGTGACAGACCCGTGAGTATGTCATCGGCCATTGGGTCAAACGGCACAAGCCAGGCGCCGAAGAGAGCGCAGCCGATCCAGAACGCCAGGATAGTGACGCCGATAGTCGATGCCCAGTTCATTTGCCTCCAGCCGCTGAGGCGTAGATTGGCCGCGATAGCCCTCATCGTCCTGTCCTTACTCTCTGGCGAGGGTCCAGCAGCGTCTGAAGCAAGTCGCCTAACGCTGCAGCCAAGACATAAATTGTCGCCATCGCCAGGACACCACCTTCGAGCAAAGGAAAGTCTCTGGCCTTTGCAGCACTCAGTATGAGATTGCCAAGACCCTGGATACCGAAGAGCGTTTCGATGACGACCAGACCGCCGAAAAGATAGCCGGTCTGTGTTGCTATTACGGCAACGGTCGGCACCAGGGCATTGCGCAAAATATGCCGGGTGATGACCGTTCGTCTGGTGAGGCCCTTAAGGACAGCTGTTCGAGTGTAGTCGGCAGCAGACGCTTCGATGAAACCTGCACGCGTCGTTCGAGCGACATAGCAGGAAAGATTTAAAACCAGGGGCAGGGCTGGCAGAATTAGATACTGAAGCTCCTGTAGAAGATTGGAGCCTTCCGGAGCCGAGCCTGACAACGGCAACCATCCCACCCAAAGACCGAAGACCATCATCAGAAGTAGGCCTGACACGAAGTCCGGCACGGTCGCAATGGCGATGCCAAAGAAAAGGATGCTCCGGTCGACCAAAGAACCTGGTCTCAGACCGCAGAGAACCCCACCGCCTATGCCGAGTGGCAGAAGCAAAGCCATGATGATCGCCGCAAGCAACGCAGAATGGCCAAGGCTGTAGACGATGAGTGGGCCTGCGTCTGACTGGAATGACAGCGACAGCCCAAAGTCACCTCTGAGAGCGTGACCGAGCCAACGTATGTATTGCAGCAGAGCCGGTTGATCGGTTCCAAGTCTGTGGTTCAAAGCCGCAACCGCATCAGCGTCAGCAAAAGGTCCGAGCATGACCCTTCCCACATCACCGGGAAGGATCTGCCCGCACATAAAGACAATGACGCTGACCAGCCAAAGCGTTAGGCCCAGAAGGCCAAGCCGGGCAGCAACTTTGACTATGACATTCATATTTTTGTGCCCGGTCAGACGAATGAGGCTTTGTCCAGAAGGAGTTGCGAGATTGCCGTAAATCTGACCCCCTGTACCTTGGCGCTGGTGATGCGGCTGTACTGAGAGAAGTAAGGGATGATCACCGGAGTCTCATCGAGGAGGATGTTCTGAATTTTTCCGGCAGCTAGACGCTGGCTTTGAAGGTCTCGTGCCTTGCTATAATCGAGCAGAAGCCCGTCGTACTGTGGATTCTTGAAGTGAGCTGCATTCCAGGCGCCATCGCTCTTGAGGGTGGCGTTCAGGAAAATGTCGGGCGTGCCTCGATGACCGTAGTCGGTGATACCCAGTGTGGAGTCAAGCCAGTTCGAATTCCCGAAGGTCGCGGCACCATAATAGGCGTCCTGCGGCAGGATGTTCAGTTTGATCGCAATTCCGACCTGTTTCGCGAAATTTTGAACGAGAACTGCATAGTCAGGAATGCTGTAAGCGCGTTCCGTCGTCAGGGTGACCTCGAAGCCGTTCGGCACGCCAGCTTCTGCAAGAAGCTTTTTGGCCTGAGCGATGTCCTGCTTACGCTGGGGCACCGATGGGTCGGACGATGGAAAAATCGGAGCAAAGGGTGTGTCGTTGCCGACAATCGCTCTGCCTTTGAAGAGGCCCTTGACCAAGGCATCACGGTCGATCGTCAGCGCCAAGGCCTGGCGGACGCGTTTGTCCTGGAAGGGCGACTGGTCGACGCGAAGATGCAACTCTTCGTGCGTGCTTGCTTGGACGCTGATGATCTTGAACGCAGGGTTCTTCTCTACGGCCAGGATCGTTCGCGACGTTTCGGGGATGACGTCCACCTGACCGGCCTGCAACGCGAGGAGCTGCGCCTGTGGATCATCGAAGAACTTGATGTCGACTTGATCAGGAAGGGCTTTTTCTCCCCAGTAGTCGGGATTGCGGACGAAAGTTGCGCCCTGCTTGGGGCGGAAAGACTGCAACTTGAATGGGCCCGTTGCATTGAAGTGGTTCTGGAAGTCGCCTTTGTAGTCCGCAGGCAGGATGATCGCATTGAAGACGTCCGACGAGACGTAGAAGGGGAAGTTGCTGTTAGGCTGAGCCAATGTGAAGGAGACCGTCAAATCATCCTTCGCCTTGATCGAGCCCGGAAGGATCAAGCCTTTGTACGCTGAAAGCGCGGAAGATCCCGAAGATGGGTTGACCAGTCGTTCGAACGTGGCAACGACGTCCTTCGCAGACAGAACCTGGCCGTCGTGAAACTTAACGCCGGAGCGAAGCTTGAATGTCCATTCGGTGGCATCGTCATTGCCGGACCAGGACACGGCCAACGACGGTTGGAGGCCATGCTCGGAGTCGTCAAAGAGCAGATACTCGCCGACTTGGCTGATAACACCGATGCTCGCTGGGTCGGTGACCGACACGGGATCGATAGCGCCGGTCGGCTGATCCAAAGCCACCCGAATTTTCCCGCCTGGCTTTCCTGTCGCGGCTCGTGCCGACGACGGCATGCCCAAGCCTTGCGACGCGGCGAGGCCGGTCAGGCCCAGCAGTGAGGCATATTTGAATAGATCACGTCTGGACAGGAAACCTGCCTGGTGTTCATCGACGGCTACGTTCCACAGGTCACCAGACATATTGCGTATGCCATTGAGGTCGTCTCGGCTTGTCATTGTTTGGCTCTCTCTAAAAAATCAGGAAACTGGTTTGCCGTCGACGCGGATTTCGTCGACCGCCTGTGGGTAAAAGGCGATCAGACCCTTGATCTTCGGAATTTCGGGAAGCGGGGCCTCGTAGCTCCAGGCGACATCTGCCCCATCCTCACCGATTTCAGGGGAATAAGACCAATAGGATGCGATCCCCTTATAGGGGCAGCGCGACGTGCTGGAGGACACTGTCAGCGTATCCATCCGGATATCCGACGGCGGGATGTAGTAGCGGGTTGGAAGGTGCGTCTCGAAAAGGAAGACAGCATTTGTCGTGTCCGCGATGACCTCGCCATTGAGCTTGACCTGCAAATGGCTCGAGCTGGATATTGTGTCTACGCGGGCGTAAGGGTCGCGAGGGTGGACGAAAATCTCTTCGTCTTCTTCGAACCACTGGTCCACGCTCTTCCAGCGGAACGCTATATGGTCTTTCAGGATCTGCAGCGCCGGGTCATCAATTTCCACAGGCGACCATGCTGCTTCCAAAGATGTCCGATCCCCGATCGTCAATCCCCAGTTCAAAACTTCAAATCCCAGTTCATGCTTCGAACGGGTTGGCTCCGTATCAAGCAGACCGGTCCTGACCGACGATTTCGGGAAAAAATAGATCGGCAAAAACTGATTGCTTCTGAGGATCAGAGCTTCCCGACTGTCAGCCACCGTCTCGCCAGCAAATTTAACCCGGACGCGTTTCGGGCTGTGCAGGACGTTCGTCAACACAGGCGTGTTTGGTTCGCGCGGCTGCAATTTTATCGCTCCATTGCTCATGGGATGACCTTTCCTGGATCAAGAGGCGGCGCGGGAGATGGATGGTGTCGCAGCGAACCGGTTGGTAGGCTTTTCGAGTCCCAACCGATCGCGGAAGGTGCCGGGTTCGTATTCGGTCCTGAACAAGCGGCGTTTTTGCAGTTCCGGCACGACCTGCTGGGTAAAGTTGAACCAATCGTCGGGGAGGAGAGGGAACATCAGGTTGAACCCATCGGCTGCTCCAGACGTGTAAAGGTCTTCCAGTTGATCCGCGACTTGTGACGCGGTTCCTGCCACGGTCGGCACGGCGCCGGAATTTGCCAGCTTGCGTGCAATTTCACCCAGCGTCAGGTTTTGTTGACCCCAGACTTTGACGCGATTGAGAGCCGTGTGGCCGCCATTGTATCCGGCTTCTTCCGGCAACGGCGGAAGCGGGCCATCAAGTGGGTAAGCAGAAACATCAACACCGCTCCAGCTGGACAGGAGATCGAGGCCGACCTGAACTGGCATCAACGTTTGCAAATATTCTTGCCGCTCTTCGGCTTCGGAAACGGAAGAAGCAACGACCGGCATCACGCCAGGCAAGATTTTGAAGCTATCGGGGTGACGGCCAAACTTCCTCAGTCGGGCGTTGATGTCCTCGCGATAGCGGAGACCCTCTTCCTTGTCCCGCACGATTGCGAAATGGAGATCGGCGTGCTTCGTGGCGAAGTTTTTGCCGTCCTCGGAGGAGCCAGCCTGGACGATGATGGGATGACCCTGGGGCGGTCGGGGAACATTCAGCGGACCACGGACACTGAAATGCTCACCCCTGTGATTAAGGGGATGAACGCGGGTGGTGTTGGCATAAATCCCAGACTCCTTGTCCAGCAGAATAGCGTCATCTTCCCAGCTGTCCCAAAGAGCCTTGACGATGTCGAGATATTCGGCGGCGCGTTCATACCGGTGCGCATGGTCAATATTACCGTCCCTCCCAAAGTTTTGCGCTTCCTCGTCCATTGCAGAGGTCACGACATTCCAGGAAGCGCGGCCTTTGCTGATATGGTCGAGCGACGCGAACATCCGAGCGATGTTGTAGGGTTCGCTATAGGAACTCGATGCTGTCGAAATAAGACCAATATTCTTCGTCACCGCAGCCAGCGCTGACAGAAGTGTAATCGGTTCCAGGCGGGCGTTCGCATAGTGAGCTACCCCACTTTGGACGGAGTCCCAGATCGCTACGTGATCGGCAACGAACAATGTGTCCAGCTTTGCTCGCTCAGCTTCTTCCAGCAAGCCTCGATAAAAATCGAAGTCGAAAACCTCATACGTCGGGGCCTGTGGATGCCGCCACGACATGCGATGATCGCCCTGCGGATTGAAAAAGAACGCGCTTAGAATCATGTTTTTACGTGGCACGGTTATTCCTCGTGATCGCCTTAATGAGCGATTTCATCTCCTGACATTGACGGCTAGCGTCTGCTAAATTCTTAGTCTAGTAAAACCATAGATTTTTGTTCTGGAGCTCACAGATGGAATTTTTGCCCAGAGATCGTGTTTTGGAGGTCTCGGCGCTCTCAGTGTTTTACCGAGGTCGGGAGACCGTCAGAGCGGTTGATGACATCTCCTTCACGATTGATCGCGGCGAAGCCTTTGGCTTGCTCGGAGAATCCGGCTCAGGGAAAAGTTCGGTTGCGCTCAGTGTGTTACAGTACCTGCCAAAGACAGCCTCGCTTGAAGCGAAAAAGATGTTTTTGGAAGGGCGCGATCTCAGAGATCTGTCCGCCGCACAGCTTCGCGAAGTTCGCCGGAAAAAGCTTTCGGCTGTCTATCAGCACCCGGGGAGCGCTCTCAATCCTTCGATGACGATTGCTCGCCAAGTGACGGAGCAGCTGAGGGGGACCTCAGTCAGCGACGCACAGCGGAAGGCGACCGATATCCTGGATCGCGTGCGGGTCAGAAGGGTGGATAGAGTTCTCAGTTCTTATCCGCATGAACTGTCCGGCGGAATGCAACAACGGGTGGTCCTGGCGATGGCGCTGCTGGCAAATCCAGCGTTGATCGTGCTTGATGAGCCAACGACGGCATTGGACGCCAATGTGAAGGCGGAGATTGTCAGCCTGCTCAACGAGCTCAGGCGGGATCAGCGTACCAGCTTCTTGATCATTAGCCATGATGTCGATCTGATCGCGGCGACATGCGAGCGCGTTGCCGTCATGAATTCCGGATCGATAGTGGAGACCGGCTCCATTTCGTCGGTATTACACCATCCCTCCCATGGCTATACGCGCGACCTGATTTTGAGCAGTCCCCGAGATGGCTTCACAAAACGAGACGGCCTGCTGGGAGTATCGACAGTGCAGCCATTCGATTCCCGACGCCAGCACAGGGCCGCTGAAGATCAGAGGGACGACGGTTTGAATGTAGCACTTCGATGTGCCGACATTTCCCACAGCTTCGGTAAGCACCGCGTCCTGAGCGGCATCAATCTTGACATTGCAGCCGGCGAAACATTTGGTCTCATCGGCGAGTCGGGATCCGGCAAGTCTACATTGGCGCGGATCATCGCGGGGCTACAACGTCCGGACCAGGGCGCTGTCAGTATATTCGGTGCTGAGACGGCTAAAACGGTCGAACGCCGAACGAAGGACCATCGAGCAGCGTTGCAGTTGGTCTTCCAGTCTCCAGACATGACCCTTAATCCCCGACATCGCATCAGAAGGATCCTAGCGGGACCAATGAAAAGGCTCACCCGCGTCAGCCGCGCAGAGATCGCCGAAAAAATCGGCTCACTCATATCCTCCGTTCGGATGCCTAGCGAAGTTGTCGCCCGACTGCCGAAAATGCTGTCGGGTGGGCAACGGCAACGAATAGCGATCGCCCGCGCGTTCGCGGCTCAACCTAAGATCGTCATATTAGACGAACCCACATCCGCACTCGACGTATCCGTGCAGGCAACGGTGCTTAACCTGCTCAACGACCTGCAAAATCAGAACCAAACTGCCTATCTGCTCGTCAGCCATGATCTGAAGGTTATCCGGTATATGGCAGACAGGATCGGCGTGTTGTTTCGTGGTCGGCTCGTCGAGATGGGAACGGCCGATGAGATATTCGAAGGTCCCAATCACCCATATACGCAAAGCCTCCTGCGTCCACAGGGATTGGCACGCGCTGTTTCAGACGACGTCTCCTCCCATCAGGATAGAGGCTGCGTATTTGCAAAAGACTGCCAGCTTGTTTCAGATCAATGTTTCGCCGAAACACCACAAGAGCAAAAATTCGGATCGACACATAGCATCAGTTGCTGGCGCGGGGCGCGTGAGTTGCTACCTGCCCGTCGATCACCGATTGGGAAGATCCCCTTCAACATCTAGGAAGCGCGTGGTTAAGTCCATCAAATGGGTTCTGCCGGTCACCGTGCTGGGCAGCGGGCTGGGCTTCATCGACAGCTCGGTCGTCAATGTCGCTTTGCCGACAATGCAAGACAACCTCCAGGTTACTCTCAGCTCGATCCAGTGGGTGACGAATGGGTACCTACTGACGCTCTCAAGCCTGGTTCTCCTCGGGGGCACCGTAGGAGATAGATACGGAGTGCTTCGCATTTTCGTTGTCGGCCTTTGCTTGTTCGCGATCGCCTCCATCGCCTGTGGCTTCGCGCCATCTATAACGGTTTTGATTATTGCCCGCGTCTTGCAGGGCGCAGCGGCTGCATTTTTGATGCCATCGAGTCTGGCTCTCCTCAGTATGTCTTATCGAAGGGAAGAGCGCGGCAAGGCGGTCGGGACCTGGGCAGCTGCCGGCGGGGCTCTGATGGCAGCCGGGCCGCCGGTCGGCGGATGGTTGGTCGGGATTGCAGGCTGGCGGTCGATATTTTTTATCAACATCCCGATCGCCGCGATCGCGTTGGCCCTTTGCTTTTTCATTTCATCCCGCGAGCGCAAAGTTTCGACGTCTTCGATCGATTTTTCCGGTGCGGCGTTGGCAACGGCTACCTTGGGATTGCTGACGTATGGATTGATTACCCTGGGCCGAGGCGATTTTGTAGGTTGGGTTTACATTGTCGCGGCGTTTCTTGCGGGCATTGTGTTCATCGTGATCGAGCATAAAATCGACAATCCGATGCTCCCGCTGGAGCTATTTCGAAACAGAACTTTTGCCGGAACAAATATTCTCACCGTAACGCTTTATGGTGCTTTGAGCGGGGCGATCTTTCTCCTGCCCTACGCTCTCATAAGGGTCCACAATTTCAGTCCAGCGCAAGTTGGGCTTGCGATGCTTCCCCTGTCCGTTATTCTCGGACTGGGCTCGCGATTGGCCGGAAATATGATCGGGCGAATCGGGAGTAGGGGGCCGCTCATCATCGGCCCGTTGATCACGGCAGGGGGTTTTGCGATTCTGGCAACCAGTTTGGGTTTCGCTGGTTATGCACGGGCCTTCCTTCCAGGACTGGTGTTGATATCAGTTGGGATGACGCTCGTGGTCCCGGCGTTGACGACTGCCGTGCTTGACGCCGCACCAGACGAAAAGAGTGGTGCCGCTTCCGGGATAAGCAATGCGGCCGCGCGATGTGGCGGCCTGCTTGCGGTCGCAACGCTTGGGATAGCTTTTGGCGACGACAACGGAATTGCGCTCACGGCCGATCATGTGGCAAACGCGTATGTCGCAGTGATGTCGGCAGCGGCATTGGCAGCGGTTCTAAGTGCGGCAATAGCTGGCTTGACGATCACCAATCTACCAAGCGAAAGCGGGAAGTGATCGGGTACTAAGGAAGCATCGATAAATAGCTGAATCGTATAATGTCTGGCGGAGGGATTCCCTTTTCTTGCGTTACTTTATAGCTTGATGGGGTGATTTATTTGGCCGCATCAATTTGTGCTATGAGACGCTCAGCCCAGTTCTGGACGAGCGGGGTCGTCGTCGTTTTGCTGCATCTGTGTTGATTTCCACTGAGAAGTTCCCCGGGCATTTCCAACGAGATTTGGCACGGCAATCACGTGCTCGAAAATTGTCAGCGCTTCATGCTTCGACGACGTCGATATTATCCGGGATATTCCATCGTCTGTATAGGTGGATTGATCGAGCTTGGGGTGGCGGCCATAGATAACGTAGGCGCTTACTGACCGAAGAACGATCGCTCTTTTGACCCGGGGCTATCGATTGCCTCCAAAAGCAGCTGGCAGGTACGCCAGTAGTGTTCCGCGATCAGCCTGGATGCTGCCTCGGCGTTTCGCGCAAGAGCGGCGTCCATCAGATCCTTGTGTTCCTTCATTGTGTCTCGTTTGTTGACACCGGCAATCAACCCCGACAGGTTTCGATAACGCTCCGCGTGATCAAGCAGCGTATTGCGCAGCGACAGTAGGCGCGGCGACCCGCATGCAGACACCAAGGCGAAATGGAACGAATTATGCACCTCGTCCCAGTGGAGTTTTTCCGCATCAATAATGTTCATGGCGTGCGGCTGCAGTTTGGACAGCTGGTGAAATGCCGAAACAATACGGCCCTCCCAGGCAACGTCACCATTTTCGATCGATTTGCTCAACGCAAGGCCATCGATTTCCCCACGAGTGATGGTCAGATCAATGAGATCAGAACGCGACACATGCGAAACGCGAAATCCTTTGTGATCCGTCGCAACGACAAGCCCTTCCGAGATAAGTCTCGAAAGGGCTTCACGAATAGAGGCGCCACCGCAATTGTATTGGGCTTTCAAGGCTACGACACCAAGCCGCTTACCCGGTTTCAGCCGCGCAAGAAGGATATCCTTGCGAATGGCGGCTGTGGCAACCGACGTCAAGCTTGGGGTCGGATTATCGTCTTCTGTTTCGATGACGAAAGCCGGAGACGGTTTCGTTGTCGGGCGTGCCGCCATTCCTGTTCTCAACCTCTCCAATTCGGTTGGCCGTTTCTCCGACCGGCCGTCAATTTCCGATATATAGCCGTTGGACATTAAACCGGCAAACGGTTCAGAAATATCGGTCGGAATGCACAATCAATCACTTGGCGATGAAGTCATGCGGCAGGTCCGGCCCCCAGATGTGCGATTCGGCAAAGGTCCATCTTTTCGGATATTGCGGGCAATCCTTGTGATGAGGTCGAGGATCCCAGTAGCCCTGGGCGTCGTTGGACATGCGGTCGAGATCGCAAAAGAGCTCGACGATATTGCCGTCAGGATCGCGGTGATAGGTGAATATGTTGTGGCCAGCGCCGTGGCGGCCAGGGCCCCAGATGACGCGTTGGCGGTTTTCTCCGAGGATTTCGCAAGCCCGACCGATATGGTTCCAGTCACGGAGCTCGAAAGCGAAATGAAACAGACCTGGACGGTCCGAGTTCAAAAAATTCAGCACATGGTGATCGGCATTGCATCGCATGAACACGAATACATCCTCGATCCAGTCCGAGCTCTTGAATCCGAGGGCATCTCCGAAAAATTGCTCTTGTCTGCGATAGTCGGTGCAAAAGGTGGCTACATGACCGATCTTGTCCGGCCGCACGCCGTGGCTTGCGTAAGGACGGTGATTTTGGTCCTCCTCGTCATAGAGATAGAGAAGGAACCCGTCAGGGTCTTGAAGCGAGATCGCTTGCCTGACGCCGGGAAACGCGTCGCTGACGAGCTCTGCCTTGAAGCCGTCGCCTGAAAGGCTTTTGGCCTCTGCCGCCAGACTGTCATCAGCTGTTACCTGGAGCCCGACGTGGCGGTAGCCTTTGGCAGGGCTTGCGTGGATGCCAAGGGCATGGCTGCCGATGCCACAGGCGAGATAAGCCGCTTCCGATGAGATGCCGGCAATCGGCAATCCGAGGACACGATCATAATGATCTTTCATCGCCGAGACGTCCGGCGTGTTCAATCCCAAAAACCCCAACCTGTATGCTCGAACGCTCATTTCTCTTTCTCCTCCCGCAAGCGGTTTCATCTGGGCGCCAAGGTCGTCCATAGGCGACGATGCGCTGATCGGCATCAAACGCCAACGCGAAACTCTCGTCAATTATTTTATCGACAAAAATAGTTATTGACGACAAAACATGCTTATGTCAGTTTTTCGACATCAAGCAGTTCTTGCGATCGGCGTACCGGACCTAACGACGCCCACATAGACATCGCAAACGTGTCGATCTTTTTTTGGAGGAGAAAAGTATGAGGTTCGTCAGGCATTCCGGCGGTAGGACGGGCTTGGTCATCGGCTCTGAAGCGACGAAGGTACTCGATGTCTTCGACAATCTGTCCATCTTTGCGAGGAAGGAGGCCGGCGCTGCCAGCAGGATCCGTTCGGTTCTAGCTGAGAAGGGTTTTCAGTCCTGGGTAGAGATGATCGGGAATTGGGACGACCTCCGCGATGCGTTCCAGGCGCTTGAACGCTCCGCGATTGTCTCTGACGGCAACACCTATGTCCTGCGTGATCTTGGTGACGTGGCGCTCGAGGCTCCGGTCGCGTCACCGACTAACAATATCTACGCCTTGGGAAGCAATACCGTCGATCATATTATTCGCGCCTTCAAGGCGATGGCCGATCTTGATCTGACCGCGGATCAGGCAGCCGCCGCCAAGCGAAGCGGTCGTCCACCGTTTGGCTTTACGGTTTGGCCATCGACCGTTGTTGGGCCGGGCGCCGTGGTTGCTCCTCCGACCGGCAGCCTCAAATTCGATTACGAGGCCGAATGCGCCGTTTTCGTCAAGCAAGGCGGCAGGTACCTCGATTCTGTCGACATCTGGGGATACACCGCCTTCAACGACTTCGGCGTGCGCGATACGCATCTTGGGCTCGCGCCACAGGCCGATTTTGGTCCGTTTTCGTTCAACATGCCAAAGAATTTTGATACCGGAAAGTCGTGTGGTCCCTGGGTCGTGGTTGACGAGGGGGCGGATGCGGAAACGCTGCGCTGCACGTTGCGCGTCAACGGCGTGCTGCGCCAAGACTGGCATCTTTCCGAGATGATCTACAGCTTCAACGATGCCCTTTCATACCTCTCCAAGGGCATCACCCTGCGTCCAGGCGATATGTTGGCCTCCGGAACGGGTGCTGGTGTTGCACTGGAGGATGGCAAGGATGGTGCCTCCTGGCTGAAGCCGGGAGATGTGGTCGAGGTAGGCCTTGGGGCGATGGAACCGCTCCGCAACATCGTGGGGCAGTGGTAATGCGGCAACAGGCGATCAATGCCGGGGGTTCGACGAGGATCTGGCGGGTTTCGGACGAAGAGCTTCAGCGGCGCTGGAACCTGGTACGCGATCATTTGCGCCAACAGGGTCTACAGGCGCTGATCGTTCAAGGCTACGAAGAGAAGATTGGAGGAAATGTCCGCTGGCTGACCGATGTGCCGCCCGGGTACCCTCGCACCATCATCTTTCACGTCGATGATTTGATGACGATGATCGATCATGGACCCGAGGGCCAATCCCGACAGCTTGGCGGGTCGGACGTCAATCGGCCGGGCGTCGGTGAGCTGATCACCACCTGGGCATTGCATGGTGGGCACTTCACCGCAGGGCTCACGGCGCGCGCGGCAGCCGGCGTATTGCGGGGGCGGGACTACAAAAAGGTCGGTCTCGTCAATTCAGGCGCAATTCCTCACGGCTTTGTCTCAGGCCTAAATGACGCGCTGGACGGTGCGGTTGCTTTTACCGATGAGACGGACTTCTTCGATCATGTGAAGGCATGCAAAAGCGCTGAAGAGATCGAACTCATTCGCGGTACTGCTGCGATCCAGGACCAGGTCTTCTCCAAGTTGCTGAACTGGATCACGCCAGGCAAGCGTGATTTTGAGATCAACGCCTTTCTGGACTACCAGTTGCAGCTTCTGGGAGCCGATCGCGGGGTCTATATCGCCACTTCAGCCCCTCCCGGCAGCCCATCACTCTTCGGATATCGGGCAGTTCAGGGTCGCTTGATGGAGCGCGGTGACCACATCAACGTGCTTTTGGAAAGCAACGGGCTCGGCGGGGAGTGGACCGAACTTGGAAGGCTGATCGCATTCGGGAAAGTCGATGGCCGAACGAGGGAGGCTCACGAGATTTGCCTTGAGGCTCAGAGGCTGACGGCGCGACGGCTTGTTCCGGGTGCAGATCCAGTCGAGATTTGGGTCGCTCATAACGATTTCATGGCAAGCCATGGGAGTGAACCCGAACGTCGTATCCATTCGCATGGACAAGGCTATGACGCCGTCGAAAGGCCTTTCATACGCGCGGACGAAACAATGAAGCTTGCGTCCGGCATGAACCTCGCCGTTCACCCCTGTTTTGTGGGAGGGCAGGTTTTTGCGACAGTCTGCGACAACGTGATCGTCGGCGATCAGCGCGGCGCGAACTTCCTCCATGCGACACCGAAGGAAATTTTCGAACTCTAACCGTATTCATCTATCTTAAGTACCGGAGGACGGACATGAACAACGGAACGTTTCTTCTCGACAGCCCGGACGTTGCCAAGGACAGACCCTTTTCGGCTAAGAAAGTTGCGGTGTCGCACGGCGCTGATCCTGACTATGTCCCGGGCCGGCGCGCCTGGGTGAAGTACAGGGAGCTGGGGGTAACCGCAGCAACAGACGGTGCCATGCGAGCCCAAGTGATCATTGCCGAGGAGGGCGACAATCAGCCGACCGGTTGGCATCTACATCGCTGTGACATGCAGTTTCTCTTCGGGATAAAAGGCGAGATCCACATCGCCTTCAGCCCAACGCACATCGTCACCCTTGGCGAGGGTGACGCATTGATGATTCCTGGCGGCGTCATCCACATGGAGCTTGGTGAGCCGTCCGGCGCCCAGATACTTGAAGTGACGGTTCCAGCCGAGATGACTACTGAGAATGTCGAATCTCCCTGGGAGGGGTGGACGTTGACTTTCTCCGGGCGCGGCGAGCCGGGGCACCGAAATAACGGACGAGGGGCCGCAGGTCAGCAAAAGCGAAGACGATGGAGGCGGGCCGACCGACAGTCGGACCCGTGAGGATTATTGTCGTCCGTCGCGTTGACGGAGGGAGTGGTAGTGCCAGGCACAGGGAGGAGAATATGGAAGAGGTCGATGTGCTTATAATTGGAGGAGGGGCGACCGGTCTTGTGGCGTCGATGCTGTTGTCGACCTATGGTGTCGACACCCTGCTCGTCAGCAAGTATCCCGAGACGTCGCGTTTGCCCAAGGCCCATCTCCTGTCGATGAAGACGATGGAGATATTTCGCGAACTGGGCCTGGAACCCATGATCCGGGCTCAGGCGACACCGCCAGCGAATATGCAATATGTGGGATGGTATGCGGGCTTGGGCGGACCCTCCCCTGACCATGGACGAGAGATCGCACGATTGGGAGCGTGGGGACGCGGCCACGAGGACATCGACTGGCGGCGAGCAAGTTCGACGCCCTATGCCAACCTCACTCAGAGCCGTCTGGAACCGCTTCTTCGACGCCACGCCGAGGAATTGGCCGCCGATAGGGTCCGATTCAACAACAGTTTTGTCAGCCTGAAGCAGGACGATGATGGTGTCATCGCCACGTTGAAGGACGGGCTGACCTCTCAGCTTTACCAGGTCAGGGCGCGCTATTTGCTTGCGTGCGACGGGGGGAGGGCGGTTGGCCCACAAATTGGGGTAACGATGGATGGCGACCTTGCCGTAGCCACGAATGTCACCGTTCACTTCAGCGCCGATCTGTCCAGCTGGGCTCGCGATCCCGAGGTTCTCATCAGGACCATATTCAATCCCGATGCGGGACGGCCTTGCGTTCTGGTGCCAGTTGGGCCGGACCGCTGGGGACCTCAGTCGGAAGAGTGGGTTCTCCACTTCATCTCGTTTCCTGGAGATCACAAGCAGTACGATGAGCAAACCTGTCTTGCACTGATGCGAGAGAGCTTGGGCATTCCGGATCTCGAGCCTGAGATTCATGTCATCAATCATTGGCCCCTGGACGCCGTCGTCGCTTCGCGGCTGCGGGTAGGACGCTGTTTCATCCTTGGCGATGCAGCTCATCGAATGCCGCCGTCGGGAGGCCACGGCCTGAACACGGCGGTCCAGGATGCCTATAACCTTTGCTGGAAAATAGCCGCCGTGCTGCAAGGTGCCGCAAGTGATGCCTTGCTCGATAGCTATGCTGCCGAGCGGCGTCCGGTTGCGGAACGTACGGTCGCCTCCGCATTCTCGAATTGGCAAAATGCGCGGCTCATGGGTGCCGCACTCGAATATGGCGGTGGACGCAGCAAAGAGGAAATGTGGGAGAGCCTGCATTTGCTGTGGTCCGGCGAGGGGCAGGAAGCCGGTCGGTTGCGCGCAAATTTGTCCACCGCGCTCGTCGCAAGCCTGACTACATACAACCATCTCAATGTCAATTTCGGCTATGCCTATCAAGCAGGCGCCGTCGTTGGAGCTGGTTCGTCAGAGCCAGAATCTCTCGACGAGATTCAGATCTATCGTCCCTCGACCCAACCCGGTCATAGCGTTCCCAACGCGATCGTCGAAGACGCGCATGGATCGAGCTTGCTCGCAGACGAATTGGGCGGCGGCCATTTCACGTTGATTGCGGGAGAGGAAGGCCGGGCGTGGTGCGAGGCCGCGAGCGTTGTGGCGGCAAGACGGGGGCTGAAGCTCAAAGCTTTCACTTTGGGAGCAACCAGCGGCGATCGCCTTGATATGCGACGGGAATGGGAGCGCCAGCGGGAATTTGGAAAAACCGGCGCCGTGCTGGTACGGCCGGACCGGTTCGTTGCCTGGCGCTGCCTGGAGGGAGCGGCTGAACCGGAGAAGGTGCTGGAGGATGCGCTTAATCTGATCTTAGGCGGCAACCGGACCAATCTCACGAGCGGGGAGACGCCCGCAGGTGTCATGGTCGAAAACGGTAAGAATCGAACGGCGCTTCGGTCCGAAATCCCAGTCGGCGGAATGATCGATGGCTAGGATATTCATTTGCGGAGATACCGGGCAGACCGATCTGCTCGAACGTGTGTCGCAAGTCTTGACCGCGAAAGGGCATTGCATTGTCCGGGGGCCGCCGGATGACTGCGGAGCGATCAAACGATATTCCAGGCAAGAACAGGACGCCCTTTTCAAAGAGGCAGACGTTGCGGTTCTAACCACGCGTCACGAATGTTCCCGTACGCTGATGAGCGCCGCGCCGCGATTGCGGGGAATCTGTTTTCCCGTGACTGGGGTTGAAACCTTGGATGTTCGGGCCGCCACAGATCTCGGAATCATCGTTGGCCACGGCGCCGTTCAGGAGAACACCGTCGGAATGGCAGAAGCGACTGTGATGCTGATGCTGATGTCGCTTTACGACGTCCAAAGAAGCTTGGGCTTGATGGCGCGCGGAGAGTGGCGCGGTGCCGTTCCATTTGCACGACAGATCGCACGTAAGACCGTCGGCATGATCGGGTTTGGGCGCATTGCACGCGAGGTTGCTTCCAGGCTCAAGCCATTCGGTGCCCGGATCATCACCTGTTCGCCGCGCACCAGCGAAAGCGACCTGCCGCAATTCGTTCAGAAGGTCGAACTTGCTGATCTGATGCGAGAGAGTGACGTGGTCGCGGTGCTGACAGGGTTGACCGACGAGACACGCGGCATGATCGGGGCACAGCAACTTTCGCTGATGAAGGAGGACGCCTTCCTGATCAACACGGCACGCGGAGCCATCGTTGACGAGCCGGCATTGATTGAGGCTTTGCGCGAGCGTCGCATAGCAGGCGCAGCGCTGGACGCTTTCGCCACCGAACCCCTGCCGCTCGACAGTCCTTTGCGACGGTTAGACAACGTTCTGCTCACACCGCACAGCATTGGTCACACGAAAGAGGGCGTCTCGGCATTGTGCCCTGCGCTTGTAGAGAACGTCACCCGGATCCTGCAGGGCGAGCTTCCGCTCATCTGCAAAAACCCGGAAGCAGAGCCGCTGTGGCGCGCGAGGCTGGTGACACTCAACGGCAAGTCAGACTGAAAAAAGAGAGCAGCGGTGGGAGAAAAGCCGTGACTGAACATGATGTCATTGTTGTCGGAGCTGGTCCCGTCGGGTTGGCGGCAGCGTGCCTCCTTGCCGACGCGGGCGCAAGGGTTGTGGTCGTGGAACAGGCTGCTGGCCCGAGCGATCTGCCCCGCGCCATCAGCATGGTTGACGAGACATTCCGGACTTTGTCCAGGATCGGCATTGCGGATCGGCTGGCCGCGGAAGCCAATCTCGATACCGGGTCACGCTACTATGGCGTGGGTCAGCGCCTGCTATTGAGTTCCAAACCCGCATCGTCGAGGACCGGCTTTCCGAGCAAGTCTCAATTCGATCAGCCGGTGATGGAGCAGGAACTCTATCGTGCTGCCCGCATGCGTGCCGGGATAACGCTCCTGAACGCGACGGAGGCGACTGGGCTGCGGCAGGACGCTGGAACCGTGACACTGGCGATCTCGGGCGAGGATGGGCCTTCTGAGCTCAAGGCCCCATGGCTCATCGGCGCGGATGGCGGCCGAAGCTTCACGCGCGAAGCGCTCGGTATCAAACTCGAGGGCTCTACCCAGGTCGAGAGATGGATCGTCATCGATCTCCTCAATGAGCGCAGTCGGTATGAAAAGGCTGCCGAATTTCATTGCGACGGAAAGCGTCCGCATGTGATCGTACCGGGCGTTGGAGGGCGGCTGCGTATCGAGTTCATGTTGTTTGCGCATGAAGATGCGAACGAAATGACCAAGCCTGATATGATCCGGAGCCTGGCGAAGCCTTTTCGGCCAGACCTTCAAGATCGCGACGTCAGGCGAGCAAGCGTTTATGTCGCGCATAGAAGAATTGCCGAACGATACCGGGTCGGGCGCGCCTTTCTGATCGGCGATGCCGCCCATTTGATGCCGCCCTTCGCAGGCCAAGGCCTGAATACGGGCATCCGCGACGCGTCCAATCTTGCCTGGAAATTGGCCGAGGTCATCGCTGGCCGCGGTTCAGACCAACTCCTCGATACTTATGAGGTTGAGCGGCGCTCTCACGCGCTCGACATGATCAGGATCTCGGGTCGTATCGGCAAGGTGGTGATGATGAGAGGCCGTCTTACCCGCCTCCGCGACGTAGTCATCCGTGCTTTGTCGCTTCATCCCTCCGTGCGGAACTGGTTGGCCGGCATGCGTTTCATCAAGGTGGTCGACTATTCGAATGGGGTCGCCCAAGTTCCCGAACCCGATGTCGAGCCACATCTTCGACGGCTGGTCGGCAGCCAATTGCCTCAACCGCGTGTCCTACTTGAAAGCGGCGAAAGGGTGCCTCTTGATGCAGCGCTTGGTGCCAGATGGGCGATCCTATGCCTTGCCTGCGACGGATCGCGGCCGTTCGAGGGGCTCGATCCCTTCTGGGCCGCGATCGGAGCAAAGAGGGTGGTGCTTGGCACCGCCAATCAAAGCCAGGCTGAGGGAGAAATCCGCGACTTGGACGGCTGGCTGGCCGAACCGGTCGCCCGGCAGCCGACCTTCCTTCTCGTAAGGCCGGATCGCTATGTTGCCGCAGCCTTCACCGCGGCCGGGCAGGCGGACTTGGTAAAGAGGTTTGCCCTCTTCCTGCATGCGCCCGTTCAAACCCTTCAAACTCACGGGCGACCGGCGCTTGCCCCTTCTTTGCCCATTTATGGAGGCCACGATGCCTGAACAGCACGCCCGCGTCTTTGAGCTTGAGAGCATGCGGCTTGATATCGTGCGGGACGGACTTTCGCGGACGGGAATTCGCGCCGAGAACGCCCTGATAACGATCAATTGGCTCGAGGCTGGCTATAAATCCATTGGGCAACATTCCCATCCGTTCGATCAGGTGAGCCTCGTCCTCTCGGGAAGGATGCGGTTCTTTCTCGGTAGCGAGATCAAAGATGTCGCGGCGCCGGCAGCTGTCTACATACCCGGCGGATTGCCGCATGGCGGCGAGCCCCTTGGAAGCGAGAGGGTGCTGAACATCGACGTGTTCGCGCCGCTTCGAAAAGACTATCTGCCTCATTGCATCAACCGCGACGACTTCGAGGCCTCCGGCGATGCGGAAGCGACCTGAAATGCCCTAGCCGGACCAACCCGCGCGCTGTCGCCATCGGGCGAGCAGACGCGCTGGTGGCGCCTTTTCCATCCTTATGAACAATCGGGAGATATCCTCATGAAGTTGACTTCCTTTGAGATTGCCGGGCGCACAAGTTACGGGCTCGTCGTTGAGGGCGGCCTTGTCGATCTTGGCCGCCGTTTTCCGGAAGCCCCGACGCTCCGTGACTTCCTCGCTGCCGGCTTTCTGGATCGGCTTGGCCCGCTGGCGAGCAGCGAGGCAGACATCTCAACCGATGACGTCGCCTTTGCGCCGGTTATCCCCAATCCCGATAAAATCATCTGTGTGGGTTTGAACTATCATGATCATGTCGTTGAAAGCGGGCGCAGCGTGACGGCCAGGCCGGTTTTGTTCGCGAGATATAGCGGAAGCCAGGTCGGACAGGGGCAGCCGTTGGTAAAACCCCATGAATCGGATGAGTTTGACTATGAGGGAGAGCTCGCCGTCATCATCGGCAAGGGCGGTCGTCGCATTGAGGAGGCGCAGGCGCTGAGACACGTCGCCGGATATGCCTGCTACAATGATGGATCGGTTCGCGACTGGCAAAAACATACAAGCCAATTCATGCCGGGTAAGACCTTTGCATCCACCGGTGCCTTCGGTCCCTGGATGGTGACGACGGACGAGATCCCGGATCCCACCAGGCTGACACTGACAACGCGGCTCAACGGACAGACGGTCCAACACACGTCGCTTGATCTGATGATTACCTCGATACCTTCGTTGATCGCCTATTGCTCCACAATCCTTCCGCTTGTTCCTGGCGATGTCATCGTTTCCGGCACGCCAGGCGGTGTCGGTTCCAAGCGAACGCCGCCCCTGTGGATGCGGGACGGCGACCGCGTCGAGGTGGAAATTTCGGGCATCGGTATCCTCAGCAATAGGGTGACCGACGAAAGACGCTTGTCCGGCGTTGGCAAGGAGTATCCGATTTCTGCTGTTGCCAATCGGTCGCCATAGACAAATCCGGCTCCGGGTCGTGAAGACGAAGGACGTATTCGGAAAATCGCCACGCGGTCAGTCAGGGATTTGGCGACCGAGAAACCCGGGTGCGCTGGGCGAAAATGATTTCAGCTACAAAGAAGGAGAACTGATATGTCATGGGGAGCGATCGCGCGTATGGGATATGTGTGCCTGCACTCGCAGGATCTAACCGCTGCTGGAGACCATGCGAAGAGCATTCTCGGACTGACAGAGACCCTTCGTACGGGAAACGGCATTTTCCTGTCGTCAGCTGCACGTCTGCATCATGAGCTCGTTTATCTGGATGCTCCGTCAAATGCGGTCGGTCACTTCGGACTGGTCGCCGCGGACCTGAACGGGCTCGATTCCATCCGCCTGCGGGTCCGGGAAGCGGGATTGCGGGTGGTGGCCGAAACCCCGTTATTACCGGGGGTGGCGGACGGGTTCAGTTTTGAAGGACCGGAGGGCTTTGTCTACGAAATCTATGTCGACATGCTGAGCCAGTCATACGTGCCGTTGCCTCACCGGCCGGAGCGCTACGGCCATATCAACCTCCACCCCAAAAATCCGACGGCTTATGCGGAATTTCTGGTCAAGATTCTCGATTTCAAGATCAGTGATGTCATCGGCGATGGCTTTGGCTACTTTCTGCGGTGCAACTCCGAACACCATGGAATAGCGCTCATCACAGGGCGAGGAACCTTACATCATCATGCCTGGCAAGTTCAGAGCCTCGTGCAACTCGGCGAACTGGGCGACCGCCTTTGGGAGGCGGGCTCGCGACTACTGATGGGGCCCGTACGCCATGGTGAAAGCGGCCGCAATATCGCGGCTTATTATGTGGAGCCGACAGGCGCCGTTGTCGAACTCTATGCCGATATGCGTCACATCTATGACGACAATGCACCGGTCAACCATATGTCGTCGGCAACGATCGATTGGGCAACGCAATGGTCCAAATATGATGCGACAGAGTTCCGTTCCCACGGAGTATTGCCGACGACGGAGATTATCACTTCCCGATAGGATGATCTGCTAGCGCCGGGCTGCGAATTCCAAGTCCAACTGCTGTCGGGAGACAGGGTATCCTTTATTTGGGAAATGACATTCTTGCAGACGTCATTGGCTCTCAGTTGCAGTTGACGGGCGACATTTTTGGTCCGGATCACCTCAGTGGGTTGATGCACAAGTCTCCTGACATGTATTAGCGTTCGATTGGTGCCGGTCTGCCGGTCGTCATGGCCAATCGTGATATTCTGCAGCAAGTTGACCAGTGTTGTCAGCACCGCTCCTGCGGAGCTGGCGATAGCGGCCCGGCGGTATCCGGCCCGGGTGAGCGGCGCGCGTTTCTGACGAAAGCAGCAGACATCCTGGCCTCCAAGTCTGAAGAGGTTGCCAGGATTATGATCGAAGAGACCGGCGGAACGGCGCCGTGGGCCGGTTTCAATACGATGCTTGCCGCGGGGATCCTGCGCGAGGCGGCCGCCATGACGACTCAGATCCAGGGAGAGGTCATTCCGTCCGACAAACCGGTACTCTGTCGATGGCCGTCCGCCAGCCGGCAGGCGTCTGCGTCTGGATAGCACCGTGGAACGCACCCAACATCCCGGGAACCCGTGCGATCGCGGTGGCGCTCGCCTGCGGTAACACAGTGATCTTGAAAGCGTCTGAGGTCTGCCCCGGTTTGCATGTTCTCACTGGGCAGGCACTCGTTGAAGAGGGATTGTCGGCCGGTGTGGTCAACGTTATCACCAATGCACCCGAAGATGCCGCCAGGGTAGTGAAAGCGCTGATCGTTGTGCGTGAGGTCAAGCGGGTGAATTTCACCGGCTCGACCAAGATTGGTCGCATCATCGGCGAACTCTGCGGGCGCTATCTTAAACCCGCGCTGCTTGAGCTTGGCGGAAAGGCCCCACTTATCGTTCTGGACGACGCGGATATCGATGCGGCCGTCAATGGCGCCATCTTCGGCTCGTTTGCGAATGCCGGTCAGATCTGCATGTCAACCGAACGCATCATCGTCGACGAAAAGGTAGCAGATGAGTTCATCGCGAAGCTTTCGGCGCGGCGGCGACGCTTGCTGCCGGCGACCCCCGCGGGCATGTCGTTCTTGGATCGCTCGTATCGTCTGAGGCCGCGGATAAAATGGAAGAGTTTATTGCCGACGGCGTCAAGAAGGGCGCGAAAGTGATCGCTGGCGGCAAGCGGACCGGCTCCGTCGTGCAAGCGACGCTGCTCGACCACGTAAAACCCGGAATGCGCAGTTTCGACGAGGAGTCCTTCGGTCCCGTCAAACCGATTATTCGCGTGAAGGACGAAGACGAGGCCGTTCGGGTTGCCAATGATACCGAATACGGGTTGTCCGCGTCGGTTTACAGCCGTGACGTCCAACGAGCGATGGCTATTGCGACGCGGATCGATTCCGGCATCTGCCACATCAACGGTCCCACGGTCCATGACGAAGCGCAGATGCCCTTCGGCGGAATGAAGAATTCCGGTTATGGGCGCTTTGGTGGCAAGGCAGCAATCAACGAATTTACCGATCTACGCTGGATCACGATTGAGGACCCGAACCAGCATTATCCCTTCTAGACTGGTGAGGATTTCGATGCCAGGCGGGTGGTATAGTGCTCGTCTGGCTCGATTTGATCCTCGATCATTGCCTGAGAGGCAGGAGAGGGTCTGGCCTAAGTGATCCAAAAAAGCGTGTGCGTCCAACGGTGAAAGCAAGAGGCGGCGCGCTCGAAAAACTGCCGGTCTTTGCAAAAGCGCGCATTGCGAACCAAACACTTCAGAATGTTCTCTGCAGGTCCTGAGGATCCGGCTATCAAACAGGGCGAAACGCGCACTAATCGACACGGATTTCAGGAACGACGGACATTCCAACTCTTAGACTGTCGGCCCCCTTCTGCCCAGGCTCAAGGTGAATGCGAACTGGCAGACGCTGTGCAATCTTGGTGAAGTTCCCAGTCGCGTTTTGCGATGCGACGGCTGAATAAGTGGATCCGCTTGCTGGCCCAATGCTGTCGACGGCACCCTTGAATTCGAGATTGGGAAGAGCGTCCACGGTGATAATGACACTCTGCCCCGAACGCACACGCGCCAACTGGGTTTCACGAAAATTGGCACGCACGTATATCTGATCCAGCGGCACAATGGACAGGAGCGAAGTGCCGACGCCGATATAGGCGCCAGTTCGGACCGATTTCTGACCGACCGTACCGGAAATCGGCGCGGTGATTGTGGCATATGAGAGCTGTAGCCTAGCGTCTGCGAGTTTGGTACGGGCCTGGGCGAGAGCTGCGTGCGAGCCTTCGAGTTGACTATTGAGGATATCGATTTGCGCCTTGGCCGCATCCAACGCTGCCACGTCGCTCGCATGGGTCGCAACGGCTGTCGCAAGGTCGGCCACGGCCTTGTCATAGCCTTGCTGGGCGGTCGCATTGTTTTCTATCAGTGACTTTGCCCGCAACTCGTTCGTTTGCGCCAGGGCGAGCATGGCATCGTCGGCCTCGACTTTGGCAGAGGCCTGCGCGATTATCGCACCTTGCTGCCGAATCTGAGCCTCGGTGGTTCTTGTGCTGGCTTCGCCCGCTGTCAAAGCCGCTTCCGCATTCTGCAACGCGATTCTCAGATCGCGGTCGTCGAGCACAACCACCGTGTCGCCTGCGGATACGAGCTTGTTCTCCTCGACGAGCACTTTAGAAACGACGCCTCCGATACGCGAGGCGACATTGGTGAAATCTGCTTGAACATAGGCATCGTCGGTGGATTGTGTGGCAGAAGACGACTCCGCACGATTGAAATAGACATAAAAGCCGGCGGAAGCGGCGAGAGCGACAGCTATAAGAAATGGCCCGGGGATACGCATGGGTTTTATCCGTTGTTCTTGGATCCGAGCGCCTTGGAAGGCAAATTCGGCGCGGGGATGTATTGCATTGCAAGCGTGAGAGGCACGAGCAGGAAGGCGAGGAGGCCGAGGACGCGATAGACATCGGCTGTGGCCAGCGTCAGCGCCTGCGTATCGAATATGCTGCTGACGTCGGCGGCATTCGCCGCTTGCGGGAGTATTTGAGCGATCATTCCAAATCGATCTGTCAAAAGCCAGGAGTGAAAATGCTCGCGGATCTCGAGGAGGTGATTGACGAACGCCCCGCCCATGACCGTTGCGAGCGACCGCGAGACATTGACGAAGCCCGAGATGTATTGGCCCTCCATCGGCTGCACGACGGACGTCGCAAGGAACAGCATGGAGACCACCGCCATAGGCTGGCCAATCGCATGAAGGATCTGGACCGGAATGAGCTGCTCCCACGTCCACAGTGCATCGAGTTGCGCCGCTCGCAGGCATGCAAGACCGACTAATGTGAGGCCTGCGGCCATGACGTAACGGGCATCCACCCATTTGCGGTAAAGCAGTAGCGCCACAAGAGAGCCTGCGATCAGTTGCGGCAGCCCGATGATCAAGCCGATCGGCGCGTTTTGTAGTGCACGATAGCCCCAGTTCGAAGTCATGAACGAAGTTGGCAGCACCGTACCCGATAGAAATGTCGTGAGGAGGAATATGAAGATCGTGAAACCGACTGCCAGGTTCCGCCGCGCCAGCAGCTGGAACTTGATAAAGGGAGCAGGATGCGACCATTCGGATATGGCAAATGCCACGAGGCAGATTGCGCCTGCGGTCAACGCGCTGCTGACAAGCGGCGAATTGAACCAGTCGAGACGGTTCGCCTGATCGAGAGCCACGACCATCAGGAACAGACCGGGCAGCCCGACAGCGAGCGAAGTCCAATTGATTGAAGAGAATCGCTTCCATTGTACCGGCACTTTCGGCAGAGCCCAGGCGACCAGTCCACCTGAGATCAGGGCGACAGGGATGAACTGCCAGTAAAGCCAGCGCCAATCGATGACGATATCTGTCCATTGTCCGACAATCCAGATGGCGACATTTGGTGCGAAGGTCGCGGTCATCGCATATAGCGCAAGCCCATGGAGGCGGATCGGTGGTGGCAACATACTGAGCGCCATCATCATAAGGATCGGGATAAGCGCACCGGCGGTAATGCCTTGTACGAGGCGCAGGGTGAGAAGCAGGTTCAGGTTCACCGTCAATGGCACGACTGCCGCGATCAGCGCGGAAGCCGTCAGCATGGTCAGATGAAACCGCCGCACAGTGAAGGTAATCGCAAACCAAGTGGTGAACGGCATCGCCATCAGCTCACCGGCCGAATAGAAGGTGTTGAGCCACGATGCGTCGTCCGTGCCAAAGCCGAGAGCGCCACGGACGTCTGCCAATCCCAGAGCGCCACTTCGGCTGTTGAGCCCCGCCATCATCGCCGAGACGAAGATGCCAAGCAAAGCGGACGAAGACCGCAGCGTCAGCGGCGGCGGACCGGCAGGCACCGGCGTCTCGGAAGATCCAGACATGACAAACGCCTCCGAGCCAGGCGAAATTCCCAGGCCAGCCATTGAAACACCTATTGAACCCGATTCAGATCCTGGCTTGGAGCACCGGATCAGCAACGCCGAAATTTTTAGAGTCTGCTTGTGTTTTCGAGCACAAATCTTCGAGCCTATCCCGCGGCCGCCATCGGTGATGTCCCGATACTCTTGCGTGGCGGGATAGGCGATCGATTGTTACTTCGAAGGGGCAGCGGAAGCCGTGGCCACAGCTTCGGCTTTGAGCCCTTCGGGCTTGGACAGATCCGGATAGAGATCGAACAAGACGCCATAGGCGGTGGTGACCGTTGCGCCGAGATCTCGCAGCAAATCATAGGTCACAGCGTCAGCGAGCGGCGTGGTGGTTCCACTGGCGTCGGCGACAACTTCGACGTGGTAGCCGGCAGCAAGCGCCGACTTCACTGAATGCGCCAGGCAAACATCCGTCAGAATGCCGGCGATGATGAGGTTCTTACGGCCTGTCGCCTTAACCGCCGCGACAAAGGCCGGATCAGAGAAGGCATCGAGGGAGCCACCGCGACGGATACGCTTCTCGTAGGCTGTCGGCGCGGCTTCACGCACTTCCTTGAGCGTCGTGCCAAGGAACTCGATCGTTTCCCGGGTAGAGGTGATCACCAACGGAATCCCAAGTTGGTCACCGAGGCGTGCCAGCATCGAAGTGTTGCGAATGACCACATCATGCGGAAGGCTACCGACCATGCCAAGGACGCCCGGCTGGTGATCGACGAGGAGGATAGCGGAGTTTTCCGGCGTGAAGTGAACTTTACCCGAGCTCATGGTACTTTCCTTGGTGGTGGGACTATTTGACTTGATTGCTTCTGCATTGGATGGTGTCGGAGCGACGATGCTCAGGGCAGCGGCTCCGGCGATCGTTGAAAGAAGCGCGCGGCGCGAGATATCCGTGTGCAACTCAGCGCCATTTGGGTTTGGCGTGTCTGTCATCTTAGTTGTCCTGTTTGATGGGTCCGGACGATGTGTCCCAGTACGGGATTGCTGTCCGGCATTGCGTTAGGCGTTCGATTGCTCATGTCACCGCTGGTTTCCTCCTTAATGAGGATCCTTGAGGCATCGGGCGCTACTCAAAGGCCCAATGCCTTCCGCGACATACCAACGAGCATGTCGTGGGCTTTGATCTTCTTGGCGAGGAACGATGCGCGGAATTGACCGAAGGGTAGCGAAGTCAGCCCATCCGTTCGGCCAAGCGTGACCACCATCATCCTGCCCATACCCTTTCCGGGTCGGGCCGGCTTGTAGGGCTTAAGCCGCATATCTGACCCCTCTCTTGCCGAGAGCAGCTTCTTGATATTGGCGACGACAGACTTGGCGTGAAGGCCGGCGATAATGGCAAGCCGGTTTTCCGGAAGGTTGGTGATATCGCCGACAGCAAACACTCTCGGATGGCCAGGGACACGCAAATGTTCGTCGACCTTCACGTGCCCGTTCCTGTCGACCGCTCCCGGCCAGGAGGAGGCCACAAAATCGGTGACGGGCTGCGTCCCGGCCGCCCAGATGATGACATCGGCCGCGACGGCGCGACCAGCACGCGTCACAACCTTGCGGTCCTTAGGCTGTTCACCAAGGGTCGGGGTGACGACGAGATCATTGACGATGATCTCGACATCTTTCGAGCGCAGATATTGCTGCGCCCATGCAGGAAATTTGCTCGGTGCCTTGTCGAGGACGGTCCGGCCAGCGTGAATGAGTGTCACTTTCGCACCCGGCAGCGTCTCTCGCAATTCCGCCGCGGTCTCGATCCCGACTGGACCACCGCCAACGACTGCTATCGACCGGGCAGCCTTCAGGCGCTGGTTCATATCCTGCAGTTCCGCCGCGCGCTCCTGTTCGCTTGGAGCCTGCGCCTTGATCAAGGGATCGAGATAACGTGATCCCGTGGCAATGACCGCGTAGTCGAAGTCCAAGGTCTCTTCGCCGCCATCGGTAAGGGCGACGCGTGCGGCCGCTTCACCGAGCTGCACAACCTTGCCCTGCACGTGCCGCCCGCTACCGAGAAACGTGCCATATCCAATTCGAGCGCTGAGTGCGGCCGGATCAACGAGGAGCCGTGGCACCGCCATTGGCACCTCCCAATAGGTCTTAGGATCGACAAGGGTAACGCTGGCAACATCGCGCAATTGATAGGCGATCTGATGCCCGGCAGCCCCTCCGCCAATGACGAGGATGGCTTTCTTGTGCATGATATACTTCCTTTTAGGGGGCGCAAAAAACCGCGCTGTTCAGCGCACGGATAGTGCCGCGAACTGGGCACTGCGCTGCAGGTCGGCTATGGTGCGCTCTCCCACGAGCAAATTTTCCCTGCTCGTGTGGACCGACGAGGAACCGGTCACTAACGCATATGGATGCTTGGCGGCCGATGCTATGACGAGCTCTGTATCACCTTCCGCCAACAGCTTTATCGCCTCATTTCCCTGGGCAAAGACGGCGACCTCGCGCTCGAGAACAGTTCCCGCCGTATGGACCTTCCCGGCATTTGTGGCCAGCCAGGCCACGTTATGATCGGCAGACGGCTCATAAGTCCATGTCTCTCCGTCCTTCAGTCGAACATACAGGTAGGTAAGCGCGACAGGATAAGCGATCGGACTTGACGTGCCATGGTAGCTTCCAAGAATGACGCGCGCCGGACCGACTTGCGCAATTCGATCGGCATCGAGATAGAGGCTTTCGGCAGGGCTCAGTTCGAGTTCGGGTGGAAGGGCGACCCACAGCTGGAAACCACGAGCGGGCTGACCGGGCGCCGGTTCACCGCCATGCCATACGCCGCTTCCGGCGCGCATCCATTCAACCGCACCGCTCGCCAGCGAACCGCTTTTGCCGGTCGTGTCGCGATAGGTCATGCTCCCCTCCAGAAATACCGTCAAAGTGGCGATGCCAGAATGGGGATGAGGCACGAAACCCCGCCGTTGTGCCGTCGTGATTTCAAACAAATCCAGGAATACGAACGGCTTGACGAGCTGACCAATATCGCTTGGATTGATCAGGCGGATGATTGGCCCGTGGGACTGACCAGCGCTACGATAAACGATCTGACGTGACTGGGAGGTCATGACGGTTTCCTTCTGTCAGGCTGACACGGACGTCGCCGCAGGAAGCTGGATGATTGTCGATGGCTGACGAAGGGCAGGGGCAACGACACGACCGATCAGTTCGATCGAGCGGGCCATCTTCACCGGCCCGCAGGTGGCAGCACTCATCTGAAACGACAGACGCGAGATGCCGCCGAGCGTCGCAGACGCCTTCCTGACCTTCTCGATGACCGTACGGGGATCACCGATCAGAAAGCTACCGCCCGACCCGCACGAGGCGTCAAATTGATCCCGTGTGACCGGTCCCCAGCCGCGCTCTTTTCCGACGTGGGAAAAGGCGTATGCCCAGCCCGGAAAGAAGGCATCCCTCGCTTCGGCCACGCTATCTGCGAGGAAGCCGGTCACGTGAATTCCGACCTTAAGACGATCGGGGGGATGCCCCGCCGCCATGCCGGCGCGTCGATAAAGATCGATGAGGGGACGGAAGCGCTCAAACGATCCACCGATAATGGCAATCATCAGCGGCACCCCAAGCATCCCCGCTCGGGCGAACGAGGCTGGCGTGCCTCCGACGCCGACCCAGACCGGTATCTCGTCCTGAACGGGGCGCGGATAGACGCCCTGTCCGGTCAAGGGCGCGCGAAAACGACCGGACCAATTGACATGCGTTGTTCCGCGAAGGGCCAGAAGCAGATCGAGCTTCTCGGCAAAGAGCCCATCGTAATCCTGTGGCTGATAGCCGAACAGCGGGTAGGCTTCTCCGAACGAGCCACGCCCGACGACAAGCTCGGCCCGACCTTTCGACAACAGGTCGAGGGTTGCAAAATCCTGGAAAAGCCGAACCGGGTCCGCAGTACTTAGCACCGACACGGCGCTGGTTAGGCGGATGCGATGAGTGCGGGTCGCGGCAGCCGCCAGAATGACGGCTGGAGAAGCGTCCGCAAAGTCCGGCCGGTGATGCTCTCCCACGCCGAATACGTCGATACCAACTTGATCAGCCAGCGCGATTTCTTCGATTAGGTCACCGAGTTTCTCGCAAGACGTGGGCACGCGGCCTGTCTCGCTGTCCGGATTAAGGGCCGCAAAGCTGTTGATGCCGATTTGCATGATCGTCGTCCTTTTGGTGGCCCCGCCATCGCGCCGCTTGAAGGCTGGCGGGGCTCTATGTCACCTGCCGCCGAGCAGCTTGCTGAGGCTGGCGCGCCGCAGATACGCGACCGTGCCGGTGATCAACAGGAGAACGATCGCCGGGCCAGGGTTCCCGCCAATCACCAGCAAATGGGTGAGCACGCCGAACGCCATGGTGGTCGCAAGAAGCAGGCCGCCGAGGCCGGCGATGGCCGGGACCAGCAGGGCAATGGCCCCGGTTATCTCGACAAGGCCGGTGACGATCCGGAACCACTGGCCGATCCCGATCTGGTCGAAAATAGCCACCATCATCGGCACACCGGCAAGCTTGGCGCTACCGGAGGCGATGAACGCTGCTGCCGCCAGGATCTGCAAGACCCAGGAGGCAATCCTGATCTTCTTGTTGGGGATGGCCGAAGTGGCCAAAAGTGTCGCACTCATTGTCTTTATCCTTCGTGATGGAGTCGCTGAGCTGGCTCAGGCAGCAAGCGCGTTGATTTCGGTCTTAGCGGCGGCTATTGCGGCAGCCTTCGCTTCCTCGCCGAGCGCCAGACCTTCGGCGCGAATGACGGTGACATCCGAGAGACCGATGAAGTTCAAGGTCGCGATGAGATAGCTTTCCTGATGGTCGAGCGCCGCAGCCGGGCTCTCGCCGGTGTAGACGCCGCCACGGGCCGAGGCGATGAACACCTTCTTGTTTTTGGGCAGGAGGCCTTCCGGGCCCTTTTCGGTATAGCGGAAGGTGCGGCCTGCAACGAGGACACGGTCCACCCAGCCCTTGAGCTGCGTCGGGATGGAGAAGTTGTACATCGGGGCGCCAATGACGATGATGTCGGCAGCGAAAAGATCATCGATATACGAACCACCGAGGGCGACGTCCTGACCGATAGCGGGCGTAGATGGTGAAGCGCCCTGGAAGACCGCCAGATGATCCGGCGCAAGGTGCAGGGCTGCATCGATCACGAGATCGCGGCGGATCACCGAGGCGCCCGGATGAAGCGCAAGCTGCTTGGTGACGATGTCTGCGGAGAGAGTGCGGCTGACGGAATAGCCACCGAGAATGCTGGAGTCGATATGAAGAATGGTCATAGAGGGAACTCCTGACGGTTTGGGCGCTCGAGGCGCGAACAGGGCGATAATTTTGTTCAACATGGCCCGTATTGATTGCCATGCTTGGCGAGCATCTGAATACCCGTTATATTCCGAGACGAACCATCCCTGAGAGAGATAGAAAGGTCATTCATGCTGGACGGTTTGTCGTTGGATCAGGTGCGAACATTCATTGCCGCGGTAGACGAGGGCAGTTTCTCGGCTGCCGGGCGCAAACTGAACCGCGCCCAGTCCGCCGTCAGCGACATGGTCCGCGCCCTGGAGATCCAGCTTGGTGTCGCTCTGTTCGATCGAAGCGGCCGATACCCACAGCTGACGGAAGCAGGGCGGGCGCTGCTTACGAATGCACGCGAGATCGTCGCCAATGTCGATGCGATTAAGTCGCGAGCCAAGGGCATCTCCAGCGGCGTGGAGCCGGAGTTATCGGTCGTGATAGACGTGTTGTTTCCAATCCGCGTGATCGCGGAGGTCGCCAGCGAGTTCAGACAGCGGTTTCCCTTGGTGCCGTTGAGATTGTATGTCGAGGTGCTTGGCGGCACGTTTCTGCCACTTCTCGATAGAAGGGCGAGCGTTGGCATCGTTGGATCACTACCAATGATGCCGGCCGGCATTGCTTCCGAGGCACTGGGTGGCATTGCCTTTGCGGCCGTTACGGCTGCCAGTCATCCGCTTGCGAGTTGGAACGGTGTCATTCCGAAAAGCGAGCTCGCGCGTCACGTCCAGATCGTGCTCACCGATCGCAGCGATCTGTCCAATGGAAGAGAGTTCGGTGTCATGTCGACCCAGACATGGCGGCTGGCCGACCTGTTCGCCAAACACGCATTCCTGCTAAACGGCCTGGGGTGGGGCGGAATGCCTCTGCACGCGGTCGAGGACGACCTGAAGGCCGGAAGGCTGGTGGAGTTGCAGATCGATGAGTTTCCTGGCGCCGGGTTCCGCATGCCGATGTCGGCCGCCTATCTCACGGACGATCCGCCGGGCCCTGCGGGCAGATGGTTGATCGAGCGACTAAAGGATTGTTCGTCACGCCGTGGCGATTAGGCCGGTGATCTCCATGACGGCGATGCAGCCGGCCGAGGCTATAGAAAGCCCCAGCAGGTATCCGCGGGGCAGTAAGACCGCGAGCGAACGACAGCCGATACGCTCGAAACGTCTCCATTCATCGCCAGGGGAGATGGATAGTCCCGGAATATAGCGGCTAGTTCGATAGCGTTTGCTTATGGCAAGAAGACTGAGTGAGAGCCGGCCCACCTGCAGTGCAGCCGGTTGTTGCCGCTGGGCTGCACCTGACAGATAGTAAGTCCGCGTCTGAACCCGGGGGAGCCAACATGACTTTACGTCTCGCAACGCTTCTCACCCTCGCTGTCCTCGGTCGCCGGAAGTCACACGACTGACTTCAGCCGCTCGACCGGCTGGCCGGAGGAGCCTCAACGGAGCACGCCGTCCACCGGGTACTGAAAACAGCCAGCGTTCGTCTTTTCATCCGGGATCACGCTTGTCGGTTTCCGAGACCGTCTGTCCCGTCGCTGCGAAATCGGCAAGGCTGTGGCCACAGACAAAAGCCGTCTTCGGTGGCCGCAGTCTTTTTTAATATAAGTTCGAAAGGAAACCGCATGGAAATCGGAGTCGATAGTTTTGCGATGGTGGTCGCCAGCCCCCAAGGCGGTCACCTTCCGTCACCCGCAGACCGCATCGCCAATATTCTGGGTGATGTCGAGATGGCCGACAGGGTGGGGCTCGATATTTTTGGCATGGGCGAGCATCATCGTGAAAGCGCGCTGGATTCTGCTCCTGCCGTTATTCTCTCTGCAGCCGCTGCCCGGACAAAAACCATCCGGTTGACGAGCGCCGTTACGGTTTTGAGCGCAGCCGATCCGGTGCGGGTTTTTCAGGAGTTCGCCACTCTCGATCTGATTTCGAAAGGCCGTGCCGAAATTATCGTCGGTCGCGGATCGTTCATCGAGGCCTATCCACTATTCGGGTTTGCACTCGAAAACTATGATGAACTTTTCGCCGAGAAGCTGGACCTTCTCCTGAAGCTTAACGAGGCCCCGCGGATCGCATGGAAAGGTCGCTTTCGTCCTGAGCTCAACGGGGAAGGAGTGTTTCCCCGTCCACATCAGAACATGTTACCGATCTGGCTTGGCGTCGGAGGCACACCTGAATCCTTCGTCCGCGCCGGCACACTCGGCTTGCCGCTGATGCTTGCCGTCATCGGCGGCACATTCGAGCATTTCCGCCCGCTCGTCGATCTTTACCGGCGCGCCTGGCAGGTCGCGGGTCATCCAATCGGGCAGGAAAAAGTCGGGTTGCATGCGATGGGCTTCGTTGGGAATACCGACGAGGATGCCAGGGAAGGGTTCTTTCCCGGTTGGTTCCAGATGTTTACTCAAGGTGCGAAGGAACGTGGCAGACCACCGGTCAGCCGAGCTCAGTTCGACACGCTGTGCGGTCCGCGGGGTGCGTTCCTTGTCGGAAGTCCACAAACCGTTGCCGCCAAAATGCTGGAGGCAAGCCAAACGCTTGGCGGGCTATCACGTATAAGCTTTCAGATGAGCCCGGCGGCGCTTGAAGTCGATGCCATGCGACGTTCGATCGAACTTTTGGGAACCGCTGTTGCTCCTGAAATCCGGCGCACGCTTCGCGTCAGCGGAGAGGCCACGCATGGGTGAACTAATCAACGGCAAGTGGCTTTGCGTGTCGCTTGCCTGCCCTGGGTACATCGCACCCGATTACGCGCAACCTGAAAGACCTTGACGAGATCGTCAACATCTCGATTGTCCATTGGTATGCGGGTGAAGATGGTTGGTTATTCGATTTGAAATGTCCGAAATAGACTGGATAGAAGCGTAGCAGGGTTGGAAAGAGATATCCGCTCTGTCGGGCGCTCGCTCTTTCAGCATCCCGATATCCGACCGTCGATTTCGACCACATCAAAGCGCATTACGACTGCAGCCATACTTGATTGAACCCAAGCGGTATCGTCCCGGTCGGACCTGAGCACAATTTCGATGCACCATTTGGAGACCATCGTAAGGATACGCGCACTCCGACCGCTTAGCATAACCAGCTTGCGGAATGCTCAACTTAGCTAGGGCACCGCTTCACCGGTGAGCTGTCGAGTTTAAGAAGGTCGTCGCTGGTCGCGCATCAGCCCCTTAATCTTGCGCTTTACGTATCAGGTGCCAGCATCAATTCGGATGATCGGCTTAAGGGTTACGCCCTTCTCGCTGTCCTCCGCGGCCTCATTGATTTGCTCGAACGGATAGAACTTGACGAGCTTGTCGAATGGAAAATGACCGGCGAGATAAAGGTCGATCAGGCGCGGAATAAAAATGTCCGGAACGCTGTCGCCTTCGATCACACCGCGAACGGCCTTGGAATTCTGAAGCAGGTCTAGTGCATCCAGATCGAGCACCGAATCGGGCTTGGAAGCCCCGACCACCGCGGCGGTGCCACGCGGGCGCAACGCCAAAACCGCGTTACGTATGACGGCAGGAATGCCGGTCGAATCCATGGCGAAATCGACTCCCCCACCGGTGACCTCTCGAATAACGGCAACCGCATCCTGCTCCTTGCTGTTGATGACGTGCGTGGCGCCAAGCGTCAGGGCAAGGTCGAGCCGAGAAGGAACGACATCAACGACAAAAATTGTCGTTGCGCGAACAGCCGCCGCCGCCATCACGGCCGAAAGGCCGACTGCGCCACCGCCAAATGCTGCGAAGGACTGGCCGGCCGACACCTGCAACGCATTGAGGACTGTGCCGGCGCCGGTCTGGACGCCGCAACCGAGTGGACCGAGCAGTTCCAGCGGCGCGTCCTTGCGCACCTTCACGACGTTGCGCTCATTGGCGATGGCGTAGGCGCCGAAAGAAGACTGCCCGAAGAAACGATCGTTCAAGAGGCTATGATCGTGGCCGCAGAGCGCGTGTGAGCCGTCCTCGGCGCGCTGTCCAGAGAAGTTATGGGCATTGAAGTTTTCGCAATAGGCGGGATGCCCTTCCTGGCACGCACGGCAATGGCGGCAGGACAGGAAAGTGAGCACGACATGATCTCCTGGCTGCACCTTGGTGACGTGCGCCCCAACAGCCTCGACAACGCCTGAGCCTTCATGGCCGAGCACGATCGGATGTGGGACCGGGAAGACCTGGTCGCGGGCGATCATGTCGGTGTGGCACATGCCCGTGGCAACGATCCTGACGACCACCTCGTATTCGCGCGGCGGCGTCAGCGTCACCGACTCCAGTTGAAAGGGTCCGCCCTTTTGGCGGACGACGGCGGCCTGAAAATTATCGAATGAACGTAGCTGATCGGACATATTGCCCTCCCTGAAACAGGTTTGGTCTTTCTAGGTTTGCCGGCTCCCCTGGGGCGTCGACAAGGATATGAAGCTGTGCCTCGCTGATGTTTCAGGGCCGGTATGATATCCGACAGTTCATCGATCACAGCGGCCCCTTTGCGAAAATCCCCGCCAGCGCAAGGCTGGCGAGGATTTCCCGTCCTGGGAGGACGATCAGGCGAACTTGGCAGCGTGGTCCGACACGTAGGTGGCGAGCGACCGAGGCACAGTGCCGGTTAGCGTCTTAACGTCCTCGGTAACCGCAGCGGTCCAGCCCTGACGAACCGGATAGAAGATGGTCGCCAGAAAGGCGGCATAGTCCTTTGGGACGCCCGCGCCGGTGAGGATGTCGATGAAGGCTTCGTCGGTCACCGGCGTGTAGGCGATCGTCTTGCCAGCCGCTGGCGTGATCAGCGTGGCGGCGTCCGCGTAGCTCAACGCTTCGGGGCCGGTCAGATTGAATGCCTTGCCGTTGAACGCATCCGAGGTGAGCGCAGCAGCCGCGCTCGCCGCGATATCACGCACATCGATGAAGGAGGACTTTCCGTCATCGGCCGGAACACCGATGACGCCATGCTCCTTGATGCCGACCAGCCAGAAGGTGTGGAAATTGTCTGCAAACCAGTTCGGGCGCAGAATGACGTAGGGCGTGCCGACCTTTTCGAGAAACAGTTCGACTTGGCGGTAGGGTATGCTGTCGTCGGCGTCGACGCCGAACACCGTTTGCAGGACGACCTTCACCTTCCGGTCGGCCGCGAACTGGATGAGAGGCTTCAAAAGTGTGTCAACGCCCAGATATCCGGTTGGCACCATGACATAAGCGCGGTCGACACCGTCGAAGGCTGCCGGGAAGGTCGAGGCGTCGGCAAGATCGAACGCGACGCTCTCGGCTCCGTCAACCGCCTTGCCGCCGCGTGACGCGGCTTTCACCTGCTCACCCTTCGTGACGAGTTCAGCAACAAGCGGCGTACCGATATTGCCGGTGGCACCGATAACGAGGATTTTTCCAGTCATTGTAATCTCCGAATGCTGTAGAAACTGAAAGAGCGAGAACGTCGGCCCCGGATCAGAACTTGCCATTTTTGTTCTTCCACTCCGACTTAGCCGGAATGGTCTCGATGGCGTCCCAATGCTCGGCGATTTTGCCGTTCTCGACCCGGAACAAGTCGTAGAACGAGGTGTGCTTGCCAGCAAAGCTGCCTTCGGAAACCGTTAGTACAAAGTTGCCTTCGCCGAGCACATGGTGGACACGGTCGTACTTCATGGTGACGCCGGCTTTGGCCATTGCCTGAAGCGCCGCGCCGAGCCCCGAGAGGCCGTCAGCAATCTGCGGATTGTGCTGAATATAGTTTTCGCCGTCGAAATAGCCGGCGAGCTTGCCCATCTTGCCGGCGACCAGGATGTCGCTGACGAAGTTCTTCACCAGTTTCTTGTTAGCTGCGGTCTTGTCGAGATCCACGGCCTCGGTCGGCCCATCGGTCATGCTATGCTTGCTGGGGTTCGGGCCGGCCGTTTCCTGGAGATTGTCCCAATGCTCGACGATCTTGCCCTTCTCGAAACGGAAAATGTCGAAACCGATCTTCGGGCCGAAGAAGTTGTAGTCCGTATGCGCAAAGACATAGTCGCCATCCTGGAAGACCCGCACGGTGTTAACGTGCGCGGAGCCCTTCGGAACGGCCGCAAGAAGTTCGCCAAAACCCTTCAGCCCGTCCGCGGCGCCGAGATTGTGCTGGATGTACTTCTTGGGATTGATGACCGCGACGGGCGCGCTTTCGCCGGTCTCGATGGCCTTCAGGAGTGCGGTGACCTCCTGCTTTTTTTGGGTGGCGTCGGCGCTCCCCGCAGAAGAAGCGGCCATTGCCGGCTGAGCGAGAGCGATGATCGTCATCGCGGCGGCCGTGAGGAGACTACGGCGGTTGAGAGCTTTCATTTTCTGTATCCATTCTGGTGACACTTTAAGTGTATCTACTGCGAATACATATTTATGTAAAGAGCCAACGTCACCAATCAAGCAATCAAGCCGCCGCGATGCCTCTATCGACCGAAGTTTTCACCGGTTCATTATTTGGGGAGGGGATAGGCGCGTTGTTCGTGCCAGCTGGGGCGTGAGTTTACTCAAGGTCTTGCGGAAGCCCTGTGGTGGCAATGGTGAAGCGGACAATCTGTTCAGCCGAGCGTGGGGCTTCCCAAATACGCGCGTTAACTTCCTGAAGGGACGCCATGCGCTCCGTCATTATTACTGGGATGGGGCGATCTCGACCACGAATGGAGGAAAGCCGGCGGCAATCTTAATCTGACACGATAGTCGGCTGTTCGATCTTCTTTCGGCCGAGGCGAAATCCAGCATGTCAGATTCCATCCGCTCAGGTTCGCCTAGCAGTCGAAAGGCGATATCGTCGACATACACGTGACATGTCGCGCAAGCGCAAGCGCCACCGCATTCGGCGGCGATCCCGTCCACCCCTTCGCGTACGGCGATCTCCATCAGACTGAAGCCCACTGGGACCTCGACATCCTTACGAGCACCAGAGCTTTCAACGAAAGTTACAATCACCATTCCATTACTCCAATTGTATCAAGTTAGCGCCGCAGATCCAGTTTCAGCTCGAGCGCTGTCGCAGCGAACGGGTTATGTTCCTTTCGGAACGAGGAGACACTGGCGTTTGGAAAACGAGTTGCAATAGCTGAAATTGTCTCCTGGATTTCGATCTCAGCGATATGCTGACCGAGGCACGAAAAAGCACCGCCGCCAAACGTTAAGGTTCTCGACACATCTCGGCGATGGATATCAAAGACGTCGGGATGCATGAACGCAGCCGGATCATTGTGAGCCGCCCAGACCACGACATTGATTGCCGTTCCGTTGGGCACCGTTACACCGTCGATTTCGAAGTCCTCGGCGCCATAACGTTGGTTCGTGATCGTTCGTGAGCACATCCGCACGGACTCTTGTACTGCGGTCGGAATAAGCGTTGCGTCAGATTTCACGCCTTCCCAAGCGCCTGGCGAACCGATCACGAGTGCGAGCGTGAGGGCCAGCTGGTTGGCCGTATTGTCAGTGCTGGCCTCAAGGAGCATTGTCACGAAGTCGAACAGTTCATCGTCGCTGAGTTCACCGTTAGCATGGTCTGAAATCAAGGCGGAAAGGATGTTGTCGCCAGGATGTCCGCGCCCGTAGGCAATTCTTTCAGCCACATAGGGAAAGAGTTCCGAGTACCCCGACACGATCGATGCGGTCGACCCCGGATTGTGGTTGAATATCTCCAATACCTGATCGGACAGCCGTGATACGAACGGCGCGTCCTGCTTCGGTGCGCCGATCCATTCGCAATAGAGCCTCGCGGGAAGGATCATGCACAGCTTGCCAAGGATATCGGCCGCAGGAGTGGGACCGATATCGTCGAGGAGCTCGTCGACCAGGCGGCGGACGGTGGCGCGCATTGCGGCCACTTGGCCTGCACCGAAGTAGCGGACCATGATTCGTCTAATTCTGGTGCGCCGTTCGTTGTGTTCCTGGCCGAGTAGCATCCGGCGTTTGAAGTCGAGTACGGGTCCTTCGGGTATACCGATGTGTTCGACCAGGCGAAGGTGGTCAGCACCAAGCCGACGGTCCCGCAGCACCATTTGGCCGAGCCTGTGCGACAGTATCTCGATGCCGCGGTCACTGCGAATGATTGGCGATACCTTCCGCGCGGCATTCAACGTTGCTACCGGGTCGGCGGTGTAGTGCTCAGATGCCGTGACGTTGATGAAGGGCAACTCATCTAGCGAGCTCATGGCTTTTCCATTCCTGTCTTGATGTCGAGGTCGCGCCCGAGTGGGATGCTCACACGAGCTTTGCTGCGTCATGAAGCAGGGACATGTCGAACAGGTCCTCCTTGGCCGGCACTTTGTCCTGTCCACTCTTTTTGGCGAACTCAACCATCCTTTCCTGCTGGCTGACAGGAAGCTCGAAATAGATGTCGGAGTCGGGTGACTTGATTAGATCAAGCGTTGCCTTCAGCACTTTTAGTTGGTTGTCTTTTTCAAGACCCAGATCGCGACCGTACTTGTCTACGGTGAGATCGACAGCAAACTGAGGGTCCTTGATCGTGTCCTTCCAGCCTTTCATGAGAGCAGCCAGAAAATGGACGAGGTCTTCGCGATGGTTCGTTATGAGGTCGCGTTGGACGGTGAACATGGTGGTTGGGACGGGATAGCCAAGGTCCGCCAGACGTGTGACGACATAGTCTTTCCCGGCGATTTTTCCTTCAGCCGCCAGTGCGATCGGTTCGTTCGTGATAAAAGCGAGGTAGCCATCTCCGTCGCCGCCAAAGAGGGCGTCCGCCGAGAACCCTGTGGGGGCGGTTTTGAAATCAGGCTCGATGTTGTTGACCCGCGAGATGCCCTTCAGTTCCACCTCGAGCGAGGGATACTGGATGAGGAAAGTCTTTCCCTGCATGTCTTCCACGGTGCGGATCGGCTTCGCGGGGAGAGACAGGATGCCGCCCGGGTTAACGGGGTAACCAGCTCCGATGACGACGAAATCGTTGCCTTGCGCGCGGGCATCGAGATAAGGGAGCCAAAGGGCCTGGGCGAGCTGAGCTCTGCCTGCTGAAAGAGAGACAAGTGGCTCAGGGGCATTCGGGCCGCCAGGGAAATAGGTGACATCCAGCCCGCTGTCCTTGAAGTAGCCGCGCTCCATCGCGACGAACAAGCCTGCGCCACCGACGTCCGCTACCCAGTCCAACGCAACCGCGATACCGGAGTTCGTCTGGGCAAACGCCGTGCGGAAAAACAAGGTCGAACTGGCAACCCCAATGGCAGCTGTCGACGAGGTCTTTAGGAATCCACGGCGGGATAGCCGGAAAAGGTCATTAGTCTTCATTTGAATTCCCCATTCTATGTTTTGAAAGGAAGGATTATTCGTCAATAACTTGACAAAATACGCCGTCGTTTTGCGTATCGAGCATAGGTCACGTTACTTCCAACGTCGTAGCGCCTCACGTTCTAGGGCCTGCGTGGCACCCACCATCATCAACGCAAAGACCGTTGACAGGAGAGCCGCACCAATTACGCGGCTAGTTTGGAAATTTGAGCTTGAAACTCTCAGAAGGTAACCAAGGCCGGAACTGCCTATAAGGAACTCACCGGTCATTGCAGCGAGCATCGCAAGAGGAGCGCTTGTTCTCAGCGACACTAGCCAATGGGGAACCGCTGCGGGCAGAGCGAGCCTCGTCAGCAAGTCAACCTTCCGCGCGCCGAGTACCTGAAAAAGGTCCTTGCTACCTAATGGAACTGACTGCATCCCCGAAGACGTCAAAACGAAAGCCGGAAAGAATGTGATGATTGCCACTATCGACAGAATGCTGGGCGTCCCCGCGCCGATTAGTCTGGCAATGATCGGAATTAGCGCCACTACGGGTACCGACCCGAGAACGAGAGCCAGTGGCGTCAGCATCCCTCGCAGGGTTGTTGACAACCAGGAAACGACGGCAAGTGCAGTGCCTGCTGCAATGCCCAGAAGCAATCCTACCGATGCGATCAGCAACGTGCGGAGACCCTGCATCACATAAAGTTCCGGATTGCCCACAACATCCATTGCCACCATCGCCGGAGACGGTAGGACAATTGAATTTAAATTTGATAGGTGGATTGAGCTGGCCCATACCAGTAATAGAACAATGATACCCCAGTAGTTGGAAATAAAGCGGGTTTGCAAGCCGGCCATCCTCGTCCTCATATCTTGTAGGTTGAGCGGGCCTTGCTCTCCAGCAGGCCGACGAGTGCGAATAAAACCAGCGACGTCACGGATGCTAATAGCATTGCGCTCCAAAGGAGCGGAATTTGAAGGTTTCGCATTGCGCTTATTATCAGAACACCGATACCGCCCTGACCGCTGAACCATTCGGCGAGAATTGCGCCGACCATAGCGGCTGGGACCGCTTGTTTTAGGCCATTGATGAACAACGGGAGGCAGGCTCGACAGTCCAGGTGAATGAGCCGTTGACGCTTGCTTGCTCCAAGCGTGGCGAACAGATCGCAATAGCTTTGGGGGACATGGTCGAATGCCGATGTCATCGACACGTAAACGATAAAAAATACGTACAACGCCGCAAGGCCCACTCCGGCTATGTAGCTGGTCGTTAGGATTATGAAGATGGGGGCGATCGCCACTGGCGGAACCGCATTCACGAAGACCGCTAGTCGATCAAGGCCGCGTCTGAGTGACGGTAGAAGGTGCACGATGACCGCCGCGATGAGTGCAGCTCCCACGCCCGTGAAATAGGCCACAATTACGGTGAAGAATGTTGAACTCAAAGCTCGAAGGAGAAGAGCTTGGTGCTGGCCGTTTGCCATGAATAGTAGCACGGCCGACATCGGGGGCCACGTCGAACCTGCTAGGCGATAACGGCCCACAACTTCTACAACCGTGAAAAATATGACGAAACCGAGCAGCCCGAACGTCCATGAAGCGCATTTGTTCATGCTGCCTCCGTGACTTCAAGCATCTCGGTAAGCTCGTCCACCAGTTCATGAAACCTTGGATCGCGAAGGAGTTTGGGACCGCGGGGTCTTTCAAACGGCACCTCAACAACGCGTTTGATCCGACCCGGCCTTGCGTCCATTACCATGACTCTGTCGGCCAGAAACAATGCTTCATCTACGCCATGCGTGACGAGCAGTGTCGTGATTTTCTGGGCTGCCCAAATCTTCTGTAGCTCGATATTCATTTGTCGGCGCGTGACCGCATCCAGAGCTCCGAACGGTTCATCGAGAAGGAGCAACGTCGGGCTTAGTGCCAACGCCCGGGCTATGGAGACACGCTGACGCATGCCCCCAGATAGTTGTGCTGGCTTTGCTCGCTCGAAGCCTGTCAAACCAACTAGATCGATGAGCATCTGCACGCGTCGTTTGTCGATGGGGCGACGGGCAATCGAAAAGGGAAGCGAGATGTTGGCCGCGACATTCATCCAAGGGAGGAGTGCGTGGTCCTGGAACGCCACTCCGAGGGAGTGCTCCTTTGCCACGCGCCCCGGCTCATGGTTGCCGACCAAAACGCGCCCACTCGAAGGGGTCTCAAGAGAGGCTATCATGCGGAGCAACGTGCTTTTCCCACATCCCGAAGGTCCGATAAGTGCGACAAACTCTCCGGCGTTCACGCTGAAGCTTACGTCATTCAGTACGGTCAATGCGCTCCTGCCAGTGCCGAAGACCTTGGTCACGCTGCTCACCGAAACCGAGACGTCGGAATAGCTTGGCTTCATTTGTCGCCTGCCTGTACTTGATGAAAAAGAAGGCAATTAAGCCTGCCGCATAATCGATAGGCGTTGGCGCGATGATTGTCAAGTCATTGACAATCATCGCGCTGAGTTAACCTCGCTTCTTGACGGCGCTATCGCTCCGGCTCGATAGCTTGCCCAACAGTGCAACAAGCTGTTTTCGCTCAGTATTTGTAAGGCGGGAACTCCAGACTTGCTCGCGTTTGTTCACCTCAGCCCAGGCGGCGATGACTCGGTCGTGGCCGAAGTCAGTTATTTTTATGAGCATCACGCGGCCATCCCTAGCGGATGGATGTTTTGTAATAATTCCGTTCTTTTCCAAGGTCTTAACAATGCCGGATATGTTGGCGCGACTCATTCCCGTAATGCCCGGAAGTTTCGAGCCTTCTATCGTCGAGACGAGCGCGATGACGAAGGCTAGATGGAAGCTTCCAGTGGTGAAGCCGAAGCTTCTCAGCGTGGCGGATTCCAGATCGTAGTTAATCATCCCGGTCGTCTGCATCAGCGTTAGGCTCAGTTCCATCGCGCTGGCATCGAGGCCGGGGATCATATGCTCGCCCGCCTTCACCGACAAGGCGACGTAGGCCTTGCGATCAGAACGCTCAGCGGCTTGCTGGAACAGCTCTCTGTCGAATGCAGAATGTTTGGGAGTTTTCAGTGACGTCATACGTTGGTGATCCAATCTGTTTCCTCGCGCGCTCCGGAAAATACCGCCTCACTAGCACTTGTGCCATCGGCGGCGCCATTCACTCGACATGCCGTTGCCAAAAATCTCAGAAACGCACTCGATAGCCCTTCGAACTTTAGGGCTATGTGTTTCCTGGTCGGGTTAATGACCTGGACCGATTGCTCGGGCGATGCCAAACCGGGAGGGATCTCAACCCGTACCATTTTGCATCGATTCTAAAGCATGCGAGGTGTTTTATGCCGACGGACTAGAGATTCATGAAGATTCCAATCTCCGCCACTTGGGATAGCAATTTCCGCTCGACTATGCATTTTCTGTCAAACTCCTCACGCCACCGCACGAGGAGTGGTGCCCACTTTGATTCCAGGTGACTAGATGTTCCCTGCTCTCAAGGCCCCCTTCGTTCGCGATCGTCAACTTCTTCGCCGTCAGGAATTGCCATTTGTTTTGCGATTGAACGATGAGGCCAGCTAAGGTAGACGCAGCAGGGTTGTCTCGTGATCGCTGATCCGCACGAGCTAAGCCAACCCGCCCTGTAATCGGATGTAGCCTTTCCACCGGAAATTTATGCCGCAAGGCCCTGCACCAACTGGTGCTGATTTCTTTGTCCGCCTGAATGGTTCGCCAGTTGAAATTGATCCAGCAGTTCGGAAAGATGAGCGGCCTCCTGCGCCAGTCCAGCAGAGGCGGCATTCATCTCCTGAACCATTGCGGCATTTTGTTGTGTCGCTTGGTCCATATGATTCACAGCGGTGTTGACTTCACTGAGACCTACAGACTGCTCCTGTGCGGCATATGCTATGGCGTCCATGTGCGAATTTATTAACTGGACCAAGGCAGCGATCGCGGTTAGGCCATCGCCGGTATCCTTTACAAGCTTGACACCGTCGCCCACCGCATTCGCTGAATTTTTGACTAGATTCTTGATCTCTTTTGCAGCGGTAGCTGATCGTTGCGCGAGTTCGCGAACTTCTTGAGCGACAACGGCGAATCCCTTTCCAGCTTCGCCTGCGCGCGCAGCTTCAACGCCCGCATTTAACGCTAGCAAATTCGTCTGAAAGGCGATTTCGTCTATCACACCAATGATCTGGTCAATTTGATTTGAGGACTGTTCAATTTTATTCATCGCGAGAACCGCATTGCCGACGACAGTACTAGATCTCTCAGCTTTGTTGCGAGCATCGCGTACTAAATCTCGGGCCTCGCCGCTCCGCGCCGACGTCGACCGAACGTTGGAAGTAATTTGTTCAAGGGCGGCTGCCGTTTCTTCCAATGAAGCAGCTTGCTGCTCTGTCCTCTTTGCAAGGTTATCTGATGCTTTAGAAATCTCATAGCTTCCAGCGCTGACCGCCGACCCGGCTTGCCCCACAGAAAGCAGGACAGATCTTAGCTGGACGACCGAGACGTTGAAATCATGGCGCAAAGGCTCGAATTGAAGGGCAAACGGTTCTTCGATTTCAGACGACATATCGCCGGAAGCAAGCTTTTGAAGGCCCTCGGCTAATGCACTGGTTGCTTTCCGCAAACGCTCCTCCGCCTGTATTTCGGAGCTGCGTTGAATTTCCAGCCGCTCCCGCTCTGCCCGTTGGCGGTTTATTTCTGCCGCATTTTCAAGCTCCTCGCTACGGATGGCCCCCAATCGGAAGATCTCGATGGATCTCGCTATCTCACCAATCTGGTCCCTTCGGTCGATGAAAGGGATTGCAGTGTTAGTTTCCCCTTCAGCGAGCGAGCGCATGCGCTGCTGTATCGTAAGGATTGTGCCCGACACGCTTCGAAGGACAAGATAACACAAACCGAGTACAAGAAAGGTAATCAGTGCGGTCGAAACGCCACTAAAGATGAATTCTTCTTTTAATTTCCGGAGTCGGCCTTCAGCTGCAGCCATGAGCTCCATGTCAGTGGCGGCTATTAATTTCGACATGACACCCGCTTGTATTCGCTTCGCGTCACTCCATTTCTGTATCCACTGCGACTGCCCGGCCGTCGGTTCGTTCCGATAGATTGTTGCTAGTGTTTCAGTCAAAAACCGTCCGTCGTCGGTTGAAGAAAATCGGTTATACTCCGACACAGTTTCGTCGGGCAGGAATTCAAGCATTTGCGCGGTAAAATGGTTCCTCAATTCTTTGGCATGCAACAGGAAAGCATATTCCTCTGTGGTCAATTTGCTCCCACTAAGATATTTTTCACCAAATTTGATTTCTATAAGGCCGGCGTCGTTGACTTGCATAAGCGCGTGGTAGCCTTCGATGAGATGCGCGAGACGAAGGTCTCCGATTGTAGCTGCCGAACGGCGAACCAGTTCGAGCCCGGCTGCCGACCCTGGTTGCAAGATAAACGTGGATTCATTCATACCGACTGTGCCGGCATCGACGTGCTGTCGATATCCGGGCAAGGCCGCAAACTTTTCCATTGCCGCTCCAAAAGCGCGTGCGATCGGTTCATCTGAATAGCCCCGGGATTTCCATTGATCGTATGCATACTGCAGGTTGGAGAAAGCGCTATCGACAGCGTTTCGGCGCTCGCTTCTGTTTTCCGCCGTGGCGAAAGCTTCCGCCGGCAATGCCTGGGCAATCGCCGCGCCGGCGTTGGCCAACCGCTGTACCACAATCTGCCTACTGAGGTACTGGTATTCAGCGTAGCTGTTTAGCACCGATAGAGTACTGAGCCAAAGGAAGGCAAGCAGCGGCGCTGCAGCAATTAAATAGAGGAGATTGCGCAAAGACAAGCGTGCCATTCGAGTTCCCTTCAGCAGTCACAGGCGTTCGGACTGATCCTAAAAAATGATATGCGCGAGAAATTAATAAAGGATTTGACAAATTTTGTGAGGCGCCGGACGGCAGAGGCCTGGAGCTTCTCTTTGGAGGTTCCGGCCCGTTCTCGCGATGAACAAAGTTTTTCGAAAGTTAATCTGGGCTTGTCGCAAACCTCCGCAGAGGTTGCGGCTAGCTCAATACCCAGTCGTTGATCGTACTATGATCGACCTCGAAGTCGCGCTCTTCGAACATCTCTTCGAGATCTCGATAGCTCAACGGATATCTCAAATGCTAGGCGACCGCTTGGACGATCAGCTATGCGTCAAAATGCCTGCGTTTGAAGTCATCCTTCGACTGACGCTTCAGCTTTTCGCTAATCCCATCCAGAATCATCGCTACGCTCGACATGATCCGGAGCGCGAAGATGGTCAACATGCCGTCGAGCGCAGAAATTTGCGACAGGCCCGCGATGCCTTTAGCGACCTATGCGGTTTGCCTCAGCAACGCCGGTCGCCATGTCTTTGATGGTGGTTCGCGCCAGCTCTTCCCGGAGCGCGACCTCGGCGGCCGTTAGACGATTCTTGAGGACACCTCCAATGCTGCGGCCGACTTCGCAGAGCGAGCTGCTATCCTCATGAACGGGAAGCAATGCACCCTCATCGTTTACAGCGTCGTAGACGTCGAGCAAGCTGATCTTCTCCGCCGACCGGGCTAACAGAGCCCCGCCGCCCGCTCCGAGCTGCGATGTCGTGAGCCCCGCCTTTGCAAGCTGTGCGAGAAGGCGCCGGATGAAGGAGGGGTTGGTGTTGACGCTCGACGCGATGAGTTCCGACGTCGCAGCTCGCCCGCCCTGCGTTTGCAGAAACGTGAGGATGTGGGTGGCAACGGCGAGTCGGGTGTTCATCTTCACTCTTTCGGATATGTATCTAACTTAGTTTCAGATACACTTCTGTGCAATGGGCGTGGATGTCTTTCCCGTCGGCAGCGATCCTAAAGAGCCAGCAAATCACCGGAAAAGACATCGCTCATGAAATCGATGAAGAAGCGAACCTTGGCCGGAAGATGTTTTCGGGTGGGATAAACGATGTAGACGTTTCGCACGGGAGAAGGGAAATCCGGCATGACTTCCAATAATCTGCCGGTTCTGAGGTCCTCGGCCACGACAAAGTGGGGCTCCAGGACAAGCGCCTGATGGCCCAAGGCTGCGGAGCGGGAGATCTCACCACTGGAGGCTCGGATCCGCGGATGAATTTCGAACTTGGCCGCCGCGCTATCGACGATAAATTCCCAGCTGTAGCTCTCCTGGCTCCGCGAGACCGCCGCCACCTCATATCGCTTCAGTTCTCGCGGATGCATTGGCGCGCCGTGACGGTCGATGAACTCCGGGGATGCGCAAAGCACCATTTTCATCATCGAGATCCGACGCCTGATCAGGTTTGCGGAGCGTGTCTCCCCGATCCGGAGCGCGGCATCGAAACCTTCTTCAATGAGATCGACCGGTCGGTCGCTTAGATCGATGTCGAGACTCAAATTCGGAGCGCTCGTCAAAAACCGTGGCCAGACGTGAGCGAGGTAACGCAGTCCGAAAGTCGAGGGAATCGAAACCCGCAGTACCCCCGTCGCGGAAAGGGCATTCCCGATCAGATCCTGTTCCGCTTCCTGGATGATCGTCAGCGCCTCGGTGCAGCGTTCAAGAAACGCCTGTCCTTCGAGTGTCAGCGCGACGTGTCGTGTGGATCGTTGAAGCAGACGCGTTCCGAGGCGCGCTTCGAGGGCGGCGATAAGGCGGGACATAGCTGGGCGAGAAGCCTCCAGAGCTTCTGCCGCCTTCGTGAAGCTCCCCAAGGTGGCGACGCTATGAAAGGCCGTCATCTCGCTAAAGCGATCCATTGTTCCGCTCCTTGTAACAAATACGTTCGATCTGTGGATCTAACGCCCCCTAGTGAAACAAATTAGACTTCTTGTGAAGAACGAAGGCACTCCCGGGCTGGTCGGGTTGAAGTACCGAAGCCGTGGCGATCGTACAGACGCACGATCGGATTGGGTCGCTCTTGGTGAATTCACTGCCAACCTTAATAAGGATAAATACATGAAAAATATGATGAGAACGGTTCTGATCGCTGCGGCAATGCTTGCCGGCGTATCCGCTGCCCGCGCCGAAGTCGTCGAGGTCGTGACCTTCAATTTGAAGCCCGGTGTAACCGAAAAGGAATTCGCGCCTTTGGATAAGGCGGTCGGCAAGGATCATGTTTCCAGGCAGCCGGGCTTTATCTCGCGTGAATCGGCGTCAGGACAAAACGGCAGTTGGCTGGTCGTCGTCCATTGGAAATCTGTCAGTGACGCCAATGCATCCATGAACAGTTTCACCTCGGCTCCAGCCGCACAGCCCTTCATGGATAAGCTTCAGGCAGACACCATGAAAATGGTACGTTACGACAAACAGTGAGGACTGATCAAATGGAGTTGCCCAGTCGCAAGACTGGGCAAAACAAGCCGTTAACGCGAAGCCTATGTTCATCGGCCAGCCACTTAAGCTATGCAGCCACCTCGACTAACATCGCACAGCTTTGGCATGCATGGTCGGATCCGAATCTCGTTCTCGGACGCCTGGCATGTCAATCTGCAAATTCCGAGGCAATCCGCCCCTCATTCCGGATGAGGCCGCTCCCTTTGGTAGGCAACTGGTTTGTTCCGCAGGCGGTGAAGTTCCTTCCCGCGACGGTGACGAGGAAGGAACGGTGTGCCAGTGGAGAGACTGGAGATGCGGCGTGTCCACGAGATATTGAGATATCGCTTTGGGCACGGACTTAGCTACCACGCATCTCTATCACCGATAGGACCTGTCGCAATATTCCACCTAGAACGCGTGAGGGATCCTAACAATTATCGTTGAAGAGAATCGTCAGCGTCGTTGTTGGAGGTCTTGTGCACATAAAAGTTCCATAAAAAGCATTATGCGATTTTCGCTATCTAGGATTGTCGCATTAATGGTGGCCTTCTCCGCACTGATGCGAGTGAATGGAGCGCGCCGCCGTTTTTCCGAAACTACCAAACCATTGCAAATACGAAAAAACATTCGGCCTTTCCCTTTGAACGAAGGCTTTAATTCTTTACCAATCCGAAGCAGATAGATATACTTCAGGTAGATTGCCTGCGCCCAGGTCGCAGCGGGATGCGACCTCTCGGGTCAATAAAGCGAAACTAAATTTGAGCATTTGAGCCATTGGAAAAGAACGGGAAGATTTTTGTCCCCCCTCCGAAGGACGGGCGCGATTTTAAAGAACTGTTCAAGCAGTTAGCCGCCGTTGGAGCGGGCCGGCCTCTGGGTCGTGACGGGTTTCCGCAAGGCCCATGGACGCCGGATTTGTTAGCTGAGGCGATATCACAGATTGACTCCAACCGGCTTGGCGTTGATTTGCGAACAGTACAGCTCTGGTTTCAAGAAAATGATAAGGGGATTAGTCCTTCCAACATTCGCTGGCTGGCACGAATCTTCGGTTGCGACGATCCGGAAGCGACGAGCGAATGGCTCATGGAGCTCATCGCAGCGCAATCGCGGCTAATCTCCAAAAGGCGAGATTCAAAGAAAGCGGTAAGAAGCACGGTATCGATCGTTTCAGAGGCGCCGCCATCTGTGACAGCTGATGATGAAACCCGGCCTGCAGCCGGTATCGCACAAGACAGTGAAGTAACCCGAAAAAGGCAACGCTTCAGCTTAGCGGAAAGATCGGAAGCGCTTTTTAGTCATGGATCCCCCTTGAACCTTCCGGCATCGATATTCGCCGGTGCTTCCGCCCTTGGGTTTTTGTCGTACATCGTCGGGATCGCCAGCATCACCTATGGGCGGCCGGACGGCGTCGTTAAGGAAGTCGGTTTTCTGTGGGCGCCAAACTGGACCCTACTCTTCATGGTACTCCTGCCGCTATTTTTCGCAGTCGTGATTGAGCTGCTGGCCTTTTGGAAACAGGACGCACGCTTACGCCTGGTAGTACATGCCAATAGCTCAGAAAGCACCAAAGCGTGGGCGAGCAATGTTCGCGCTTATTCATATTCGTATTGGGCAGTTTTCCTGATCTGCATCCTGGTCGCTGGCGTTCTTCAATGGATCGGCGTGTGTCTCGTCCCCCTGCTGGAGGGTAGTGGCGATTACGCGATCAGCTGGGGCACGATAGCGATTGTGCAACCTGATCTCATATCGGTGCCATTGGAGATCGTGTTCACCGCGCTTTCCTATCTTTACATGAGCATTTGCTTTTATCTCTTTTTCGCGGGCCTGATTTTGCTTCATACGATTGTCCATGATCTTTGGAAAATCGAAGGAGACGTAAAGGCGCAGCCAGACGTAGCGCATCGGCGCGAACGAGCAGAAATTCGCCTTAGGATCATGCGGGGAATTTTCCGCTGCACCGTCCTTGGTGTTCTCGTCGCCGTGTCCATGAAGATCCAAAGTGCATACTTGAGTTCGAATGGAGAAGACGTCGTGACCTGGCTGATCCACGATATGTCCTCGGTCCTCGACGGCCACCCCGATGGTAGCGAAAGCTTGGGCTATCGAATGCCGACACATTACAGTAGCCTGCTTGTCGCCATTTCGGCCTGTGTCGTTTTCGTATACGGTTTTCTTCGTTTGCCTCTCGAAAAGAGGTTCCGTGTGATTTTGTGGAAGATGGCAGCGGTCGTAGGCCTGCTCTTTGCCAGCTATCTGTTGATCGATGCCTTTGACGGCTTTTCGATCTTCCTCGGCGTTAGTGTTCTACTCGCCGTATACAGCCTCTTTGATCCAGAGTTCGGGCAACGGCGAAATGCTGAATTGGAAGGCAATCAGAGTGTATCATAAATGGCTTGATCATTGGGACGAGCAGCGAGCGCGGCGTGGTGAGGAAGCGAAGAAAACGACAGCTTTCGTTCTCGACAGCTGCCTCGCTTTCCCGGGAGAGAAGACGGTAGGAACTATCGAGGAGTTTTGTGCCCTTGCCGACCAAGCTCTGGCTGATTCAAGCTTTTATGACGAACCGAGCGAGAGCGATGACGGCTTTGAGATACAAAATGGGTGGTTGAAATTTCCTTCGGACATTCCAACGGACGTCGAAGAGAATAACTTTGTTTGGGCAAAAGTAACCGAAAGCGGCTCGCGCAATCAGGCATTGGTGATCTTCCATCACTGGAATGCCAGCCGCCGAAATCATCAGATCGCCAAGTTCTTTTCGCGGCGTGGGATTACGACCGTCGAGATTGCTATGCCCTATCACTTCGAGCGAAGCCGTCCTGGCTCGCTCTATGCCGAGGACATGCTCAGCGCGAATCTCGGCCGAACGATCCAGTCTGTAAGGCAGGCCGTTTGGGACGGGCGAAAACTCGTCCGCTGGCTGAAAAGCGAAGGCTATCGAGAGGTCTCGGTTCTCGGCATGAGCCTTGGCTCCTGGGTTGCGGGATTGATCGCCGCACATGAACCGGCCGTAAGAAAGGCGTCCTTGTTTTTGACGGCGGGTAGCCTCGCTGACATGGTTTGGACAGGCCGTGCGACCCGGGCGATACGTGATGGCCTGGAGCGTGCGATCGAGATCACCGATCTTCGTAGGGCGTGGGGGCCGCTGGATTTGGAGAACTACGCGCATAAACTGGCGCGACCCGATCTTGCGCTTCACGCGGTGATCGCGACCAGAGACAAGGTGGTGTTACCCGAGCTATCGAAACACTTCATCGAAAAACTACACGAAGTCGGGGCGAGGCCAAACGTCCTGGAGCTAAACTGCGGCCATTATTCCCTCGCGATGCCCCCGTACATTTTGCTCGCAGGTTGGAGCCTGAAGCGTTTTCTGTCGCGACGAGGCTAAAGTACGAGGACCGCCAGGAATCCCCTAATGGCCGACAAGCAGAGCGGGCCTCTCGCTCTCCTCGCTCACGCGTCCATAAAAAAACTCTTTGTTCTAAATCAATACTTTGCGCCATGCGTTTCGTTTGGTTTCGCTAGGATTCGCATTCCCTCACGCAATCTGCGGTAAGCACCGTAGTTACCAAATGTCAATTTTCAGCAAGGCGCCGCTCCATGGAAAGTAGAGCTTAGCGCTTATTCTGAACGGACACACATCGCAATCGACAGCGCAAGGGGAAGCTATTTCAGCTTTGAGAGCAGCTATGGATTCTGACGTATTCGACGTGCATTGCATCCGAAGGCAAGTGGGTTCAACCGGCTTGGTCATTTTCGAGCGTGACGACATCCTCCTGAGGCACAAGCCACAGTTCGAAAACCAGACACTCGGCGATATCGATGCTGATTTCGTGGCAATGCTTCAGGACATGCGTGACCTCGATGTTCGTTTTGGATTTATTTCCAATCATTCAGCTCCCCCATCCGACACGCGTGTCCATATCGATAGCGCGACGCTGACACGGCTGCTAGACGATCTTCTGAAGGTATCGCGCGCCCTGCCCGACTTCTGGATAGACGCAGCCTGTACATCGGACCTAGGACAGCGCCAGCGTTCGCACAGCAGATCTGAATTCGATCTGATAACGAAACTGACGGGATGGTACGAAGCCGATCTCAACAGGACGGTCTTGGTGCGGAAAGCAGAGGCACCCCGAGTCAGCTCAGACACGCCGGGTCTCAAGGAAATTTTTTATCCAGGATTAAGCGCTCGCGCGCCCTCCAATACCAGCCGGCGGGCGACAGTCGGTTGGCTTAAGACGATGATCAAACATGCCTTAGATTTAGAGTAAGGTAGTCGAGATGAAGTTTGGTGAAGCCTTTCTCGTTGATGCCGTTTCGCTTTTTTCGGTTACCGACCGCGGTCCCGATCCTTTTCCTGCGGCGGGCGCAGCTTGATCGATTTCGGTATCTCGCGATCGCGCTGTTGGTTTCTCTGGCGGTCTGGCCGAACTTTTTCAGGGATATCACGCTCGGCATTCGAACGGGCTATGCGCGACTGATCAACAGCACGGTTGCTCGAACTCTTGTTGACGACGCCCTGCTCCGCAACATGGTCGCGCCCGGTCGCCGACTTCGTCTCCAGGCTATCCGACGTGCGCTTATCCTTGCCAATCTCCGCCCGATCCCGATTTTTCGCGACGCGGGAATCGAGCTGCAGCCCAACCACCTTGCCGATGATCTTTGTCGCTTGCTCGAATATTAACCGATCAGACGGGTTGGCGATCTTGGCAGCAACGCTCAAAGCGGTGTTCGCGAGTGTTTCCTTCGCCGCCCTCGCCTGCGCGGCACTAATGGGGGTGGATCGTAGCATGTGCTCTTCGCCTTTCTCTCGTATGGGATCGCGGCCTTCTCGAACCGCTGTTTCGAGCCGTTGGTATTCGCGACGAAGCCCCACGGACAGATCGTGACTAAGATCGCGTGCGGTGCTGGGGGCCGATCGATCTTTCGCAATTTTCTCCAGCATCTCGATGACATGTCCGACGGACCGATGACTCTGTTCGAGCCGGATCCGAGCATCCTGGCGCTTTGGTGCGGTCGGAGTGTCACGCACCCTTGCCATGACCTTATCAACGACGTTGCCCGGAGCTGTTGCGCCCATCCGCCGGAACATCTCCCATTCCCATCGTTTCACCGGTGGTGGACCGGCGCGCTCGATGCGCTTCTGACGATCGATCGGGATACCGCGCTCTCGCGCCTTTTCGGCAAAGCGGACACGCCATTCAGTGAAGTCGCGGATGTTGGGGTTGAGCGCCCTTCCGTTGGCATTGCGTAGTGCGACGATCACATGCAAGTGTGGGTGCTTTTCAAGATCGTGACGATTGTGGACAGCATAGGCATAACGATGCCCCGCGAATTGCTCTCGCAGGAAATCGCGGCCAGCGAGGATGAACCGGTCGCGATCCACATTGGCTGGTCCTGAGAGCAAAAGGTGCATGAAATCCCGCGGTTGACGGGTTTGCATGAGAATCCCAACCGTCCTGCCTTCCGCGGTCAGTTCCTTGTGATCCCTGGTCGTGACTTCGCGCCGCACCTCGCCGAGTTCATAACGGCCACTCCTGCCAGGCCGCTCCTCGATGCGTGCCTTTGTAGAAAGCGTGACCTCCGCTCCTGCCCGTTGCATCGCATGCAGGGTTGCCGTCAGGCCTTTGGGTCCAGAGGAAAACTCCGCCGGATAGCGCGAGGTCGGAGTGATCCCAGCGTCCCGCAGAGCCCTGTCTAGTCGATCGTCGATCGCACGCACATCCTCTATCTCCGCAGGAATCCGGTTGGCGCTGCTGCGATCCGACCTCTCCTTCTTCTCGTGAGCGATGACCAGGGCAAACTGCAGACGGATCCCACCCTTCACCCCCTTGCTGACGCTGAAGGCGTAGGTTCGATCTATGTCGCCGGACCGACGGAAACCATCTTCCGCGAGAGAAGCAAGACCACGAGCGATATCGTCGCGGTTGGCATTCTCCAGTTCGTAGGTCAGGCGAAGAATATCCTGACTGCCTTTCCGGTTGCCGAACTCCCGCTCCCAGGAGCGCACAGCGTCTCGCAGATTCGTAACCTCGCGGCCATCCTGGTCGTGCGCTTTCTCTTCCTTGCTCTGATAGGCGAGCACGTTGCGCGCCGAAGCCGCGCCCGCCCCATAAGACAGGACTTTGACGACAACCGCATTGTTGCCGGAAGCACGACTGAAAACCGAGGCAGCGCCGGTATGATTGCCGGCGCGCGGAACCGCCTTGGCCGACGACGGTCGCTTTGCGGCGCCGCCTCCACCGCCGCCTCGTCGCCGGAGTTCGTCTTCTATAAGCTCGAAGTAGCTCGGCATTCGGCGGCCCTCAGACCTAGATGCGAAGCGACTTTTGGACATGTCGGTCATCATGGTTCCTGATCAAATCTGCGATAAAGGTAGAGGGCCGGACGTAGGCTGCGTCTCTGATAGCATCGAGCGCACCCATGACGTTCTCGAGCTGCTGCGCTATCGCTTTTGCGCTTGCAGCACGAACGTCTCCTTCGGAAAGTAACGCCTCGTTTCGAAAAGCAAGTTCTCGCAGGAACTGGTGGATGTTTGCCAACTGACGGTCATGTTCCTCGAGCATCGCAGGGATGTGCATCACCTCTCTGGTGACGATGAGCTTGGCGACGATGTTCACAGAGACATCGAGCCTGCGAGACACGGCCTCGAGATTGCTCAGAATGTGAACGGGGAGGCGGAACATCACGGCGGGCTCACGCATCTGATTACAGCCCCCTCGCCTTCAGCGCCTCTAAAATCAGCCGGTGTGTCGCAGAAGAGAGCTGTTCATGCCGCTCCAGCGACACGCGAAATATCTTGGTCAGCACGTCGTCGTCGAGATAGAGAGATATACGCTTGCGCTTTGTTTCAGCGTCCGTGGCGATCGCTTGCGGTGGCAGTGGACCGGAATTTCGGGTCTTGGCTGGTTGCCGCCGCGCCTGAGGCTCGCGGCTCTCGGCTTCTGCTTCCAGAGCCTCATCTGGCATTAGCGTCTCAAGGTCGATATCCGTCGGCATGTAAGACGTGGCACTCTCGTCCACCTCCTTCGCTTGGTCCTCTCTGGACCGTGCAAGGGCAAGAATATTGCCGGCGGGCGTCCGTTCCCTCGACATACGTTAGGCCGCTTCCGCCTGCAGCAGGCCGATGAATTCGTTGTTGATCTTCTTCACGAGATCAATCGCATCGAGCACGCTCTCGGATGCCCGCCGCTTTGCCGATGGGGTGAGCGAGGAATTGTTCTCGATACTTGCCAGTTTGGAATAGAGCGAGCCGAAACCGGCTCCCACATCGCTGAAATGATTGCTCTTCCGGATCACCGTTTCCACCATCGGAATGCGGCCGCTGGTCAGGATCGCATGAACCTCGGGCAGTGACCTGTTGTGCTTGAGCGCGATCATGTCGACGTAATTCCAAATGGCCGCATAGGGGATCGGCCCCGCCGCACGCTTCTTGGATATTTCCTTCAGGATTGTTGCCACCTTGATCGCTGATGTGGCCGCAGTTGGCTCCGGGATGATCGGAATGAGGACCGCATCGCACTCGTGGTAAACCTCGATAGCCCGTTGATGCACATAGCCGCCGACGTCATAGATGCGGATATCCGCTTCAGGTGCGTCGGCCAGGCGGTCGCGAAACCTATCGCCAGGTGCGACGCGCAGATGCAACAACGTGCCGTCTGTCGGGAGCAGCCCGCGCTTCATCGAAACATTGTACCAGCGCGTCGAGGACTCCTGCTCGTCACAATCAATCAGGAGCGTTCGATGTCCCTGCTGCGCGAACTCGGCTGCGAGATTGACGTTCAGGGTTGATTTGCCGGCACCGCCCTTAAACGTCGAGATCGCGAGGGAAAGGGGTTTAACTGCCATAGGCTTTTTCACCATCTTGCATCGACTATTACTGTTGAGAGGAAGGGAGTTCGATGGTGGGGGCCAAAGATTGCGGACATCACCGCCACGCTCTGGACCAGCCTGCCCTCGTCATGCCCGAAGTTTGGCCCGTAGCTCTTCCTGCCGCCGAGCGGCGATCAAATCCTCGTTCAGCCGTGTCATTTCCCGTTCACGAGTTGCATCCGCAACCAGATCCCTCCCCGGCCAAAAGCGAAGGATTGGTAAAAACAGCAGCGCGAAGAATGTAATCGTAGCCGCTTTGAACCAGGACGAATGACCGTAGAGGTCAGCTGCCCATTGCCATAACGCTTGCGTCCATTCTGTGGGGAGAAACGCATATGAAAATACCAACGCGACGCCGTATGCGACGAACGACGCAAAAAACAGGCTCACAGCCGACACTATGATAAAATTGGCGCTCAACAGGACGAACCAAGCCGCCCGAAACGGGAAGACAACGACCTTAAGTGACTGCCTGAACGCTGACATCCGCTCTTCTCCACATGCGATTTTCAGTGCCTGGACAAGACATACTCCAATCCGCATGCATTTTCCAGACTTGCACTGCAGTATAATTTCGTGCATGGTCGAAAAAGTCGAAACAAGACGGATGCGGACATGAAGAATGGCGCATGGCGGCTCGATCGCCTTCTCTCCTACACGCTCGTCAACATCCTCATTGCGCTGCCCCGGGCTGCTGCGGCCGATACCGCTGCGGACTTCGTACAGTACTACCAACGTGCCTATGCGCAGGGGCGCGATCTGATACCGGGGCCAATTCCGCCGCTCGACACATCCTCGATAGCTACGAGACTCGACCTGCAGACGATCAGACCTCAAAGTGCCCTTACGGGCACTGGTTTCGTCGCGCTCGATGGGACAATTGTCAAACTAGCCGGCGCTCAGGGCTGCCTTTCGACAGAAGCCGTAGAGTTCACTGGGTTGCGGACGACATGCGCGATGGTCTCGCTTGCGGGAATGACAGTGACCCTCAATGAGGCAGAGGTAGGTGCGGGCAACGCATTTCCCTGTCATATCTTCGGAAATGCGCCCGGAACACCCACGGTCCACTATGCCGAGTGCTTCTTCGTCGAAGATGGCGGGGTCCGATCGCTTTCGGAAACGCTCATCAGCAGAGGACTGGCGTTTGCTGCCCGTGACGGTGCCGGGCGCCCTGTTTTTCCGGAATACGCAAAAGCCGAGGAGCAGGCTCGCCGGGACAAGACGGGGATTTGGGCGAACGCCTATTTCGTCCATCCCTACGGTGCTCGCTATCGTGCCAATCTAACAACGAACTGATGCGGGTAAGATCGCTCATGCTGATTTCCACGATCACAGTGTCCGGCCTCTCAGCAGCGATGACCATCATGCCGATGCTTGCACAAGGCGACATGACGCGGACACCCTCCGCTCCGGTCGTCCGAGTTCAGGCCTCTGAACAAGATCTGCCCGCCACTGGCACCCGAGACGACGACCAGTCCAAATTCCGTCCCTTTCCATCAGAGGCGCAATTCGAAACCGGCGACACCTGGATTTCCGGCGGCCGGCGGTATCGCCTCTATGGCCTGCAATCATGCCTCCGAGGGACCAATATCACGGTGTCTGCAGGCGTCGTGCGCGACTGCGGCGAGATCGACCTCATCATGGTGCAAGCATTGATCCGAGACACCCGACCTGTCTGCGCCACCATCAAAGATCTCGACCAGAACAACGCGGTCGTGGCGTGCCAGACAACCACCGGCCAACACCGCTACGATCTGGCAACCTATATGATCGCTCAGGGATGGGGATTTGCCGCAGTCGACGGGGCGGGCCGTTTGATCGTCCCTGGATATAGGACGGCTGAGGAGGCGGCGCGATCCGCACGCGCCGGGCTTTGGGCGTATCCTGACATGTCGCATCCGGTTTCGTTCCTCACGCAGCAGGCGAGGACCCAACGATGAAAGTCGTGACCATTGCGATGATGCTGTTCACGACGACACCAGCGGCGGCGCTCGCACAAAGCCGGCCGGCCGATGTGCCGCGCCAGATCTACGGCATTGTTCAGGTGGTTGATGCAACGACGTTCGAATTCGTCAAGAGCCGACAGGTCGTCCGTCTGGCTGGCTACGAGGCGCCCCGCTTGGAGCAGACCGCGACGAGCGCTGGGGTGGGATGGCCTGCCGGTCAGGTGTCACGTGCATGGATGATCCTTCGGACGCTTGGCCAAAACGTCAACTGCGGGCCGATCGGGCGCGACGCCAAGCAGGTGTTGGTCGCCCACTGCTTCGTCGGAGAGACCAATCTGGCAGCGACAGCAATTGCCGAAGGCATCGGCTATGCGTTCAACTACCCGGGCGAGCCTCAGGTGCCTGCCTATTTCGACATCGAAAGAAAAGCCAGGGGTCTGGGGTACGGAGTCTGGTCGTCGCCCGACCTGCTTCCGCCCTGGCTATACGATGCTTCGGTGGCGAAGGGAGACACGTCCGACGGCAGGGTGCCGGAATCCGGACCGGGATTGCCGTTGCCGCTGCCTGTCATCAAACAACGCGCTGAGTTGAAGGACCTGCCTGGAGGCTGAATGAAACGTGTTCTCGAAACCCTTGCCGTAGCAATGGCGCTTGCCTTTGTTCCGGTTGCAGCCAGCGCGCAAAATGCTGGTTCGCATAACCAGGTCGAGCAGCGAGACCCCGACCACTGCGGTGCCGGCGGCGCCGGATGTGATCCGGCGGACGTGCAGCAATGGAAGGCTGTTGGCAACAGGCTTGCCGACATGTCGTCGGCAGATCTTAGCCAGTACGCCTACGCCTGCGCGCGTCATCCGGAATGGAAAAAAGACTGCCAGACCGATCCCGCCATCATTCTGAAGCGCCTGGGAATTGAAGGATATTGAGATTGCCGATGAGCAAGTCGGACAATGTCGTCGCCATGGCCCTTCCTCGTCGGGACGGCCATCCCTTTCCTTCAAGGACCGGTGGCACCTGGACGCAAATTCAAGAATTAGATGGAGGCGAAGGAATGAGACGATCTTCAATCGTGGTCGCAGCGTTGGCAGCTGGGAACTTCACCGTGTGGAGCCCTGATGCCAAGGCCGACGACGCCTCATGGGGTTGTCAGGTGCTCCTATGTGCAGCATCGCAGAACCCCTCATGGCATGGTGTTCCCTATTGCGTTCCGCCCATGACGAGGCTGATCGCCGCCATGAAGGAACCCGGGTTTGATTGGCCTATCTGCCACGAGGCAAATGCGGGCAAGCCGGGCCGCGAGGATTTTGAACAATGCCCGGCCGGCACGACCGTCGGCTATAGCTCGCAGGGCGACAATGGATGGCGAGGTGAGCCGGACCAGTGCATCAAGACAGTCGATGTCTGCCGTTCGCCGAACTTGCGTTCTGAGGCGATGCGGCTACCAGGTCAAACCATTCGTCGCAGCTTTGGAAGCGACGACAACGGCTGCGTCCAGCAGATTGCCACTCCGCGCCCGCGACGCGCTGACCCCTATTTCTTCGACATACCCAACGACACCGGCGTCAAGGAGCGGTTCTGGTTCAACCTGAATCATTAGCCGCGCGTTTTCAATCTGCCCGGACGGTCAAGGTCAGGCGGCGGGCTCTGCTGTCCTCTTTTTCTTTCCCCGCCGCGATCTCAACGCCGCGACGCGAGGAAGATCGTCTTCGGTGACCTTGAGCAAATCCTCCATCGCGACTTTCCATTCGCGCTGCATCTTGTCGAGGGTCGAAAGTTTCACGTCACGCATGCAGCGTGTGACTTGCGACATGTAGGCTTCCGATACACCGAGCTGTTCGGCCAAATCCTTGTTGGTGACGCGACGGCTAGCTTTCAGACGACCAATACCGACGGCCAGTCTTTCCTGAAACGACAGCGATGTGAGGATCGACTTGTCCAGTTGCACGTCGGCATCGACCTTCACACGTGGCATTGGACGAATTTCCCGCGTTCGGTTGAAAGCAACATGCCGGGACAGGACGCGTCATCCCTTGGAAAAGCGTCGTCGCTCCGGCGCCTGCTTATCAAATTGTTCAAGAATAAATCAATCATTGCGGATCCGACGGCGACAGATGATCAACGTAACCATGCCTATTACTCTTTGTTGCCCATCGTTGTCATCGGGACGTTCACAAGCTCGTTACCTCTCTACACCGTCAGTCAACATTGCAGCAAGCGGTCCTGGATTGTAGGCGGCGTCAACCTGCGCCCTTTGATCATCGTCGCGATATGATGCCGGACGACATGGCTTGCACTTCTGAACGACAATTCCATTGCCGATTAATTATACTGCAGTTAAAGTCAACCCGTTATGGTTGATCGGAGGATTTGGATGGCATCGTTTACGACGTCCAGCTATCGCTTTGACCTGACGCGTCTCTCCGTCGCGCTTATGATCCTCGGGCTGATTTTCATCACGGCCTGCCTGTCGATCGGCGACAGCCTGACAGTAGGTTACGTTATGGTGATCCCAGTGTACGTTTTTTTGTCGGCCGTTCTTGAGGACGCGCGGCTCGTAAAACACAGCCGCGTCCATGCGTGGGCTGAGACATTGGCAGCTTTAAGCGCCGCAGCGGCTTGCGGATATACAGGCTACCAATTCTGGACATCAGGGTACTAAGACGTCGGCATGCGGATCGTTGTTCGCAATAGCCCTGCCCACGGTCTCGCCACCCTCGAAGAACGCGAGACAGTTGCGTTGCGCGCCTGGTATGGCAACGCTGCTTCCAGTGAAGACGAGGCCATCGCCCTATCCGTCATCAAGCGCTCTCGGTTGATGGACGGTTGGATCGAATGTGACTGCCTGCCCGGCCGATACCAGCCCCTTCTTGCCCCGATTCAGCAGGAACACACATACACCCTACGGCGCCTGCTGCCGAAAGACGACGATCCCGGCCGGCATGAAGAGCGCCCAAACCATGCACACGCCTGCCCGTTTCATGTCGACAAGGATATCGCGCCCTCTCGCTTCGATCGCGGCTATCATCTTCGCCCGTTGCCCAAGTCGGAACGAAGCTACATCGATGCGCTCCCAGCCATTCCCGACCGACTTGCTGACGTCTCCGCCTCAGACCGGATCCGATCGGTCGAGCGAAACGATCGGCCCTCCCGGCTTGGATCAATCCTCTGGAGGGTGCTCGATAAAGCTGGCACCAATGTCATTCCGCCCTTGCAGGATGAGCGGGATTTCAGCCTCGGAGATCAGCTTGCAAGGCTGCGCTCCGCAGCGCGTGAATTTCGGGTGCTGCGAACCTGGACGCTTAACGCGTTGATGTCGACATGGGCGGCCGACTATCGTGATCCAGACAGCCGTTGGCAGCGGTTGCTCGCAACCTCGCGCCCAGAATGGCCCGAGGCTGTACGTCGAACCGGCTTCATGGCGCTGTTTGCGACAAGCGTTTCGACACAGACAATCATGCCGGCATCCTCGGCGCGCAAAATCGATATCCTGGCGAAAGTCCGCCAGCCGCTTCGTGGCGATCCTACCAGCGGCGGACCATTCCTGACACTCTTGAATGTGGATTTTGGAGACGATGACGATGGGCCGGCCCGAGCGGTCCAAGCCTATGCACAGCCCGTCTACAATGGCGACACCCTGTTTCCGGTGGAATCGGGATTCGAGCGGGACGTAACCCATCTCCTGTTCTGGCTGCAACAGTCACTATTTGAGGCCGCACCAGAACTTCGTATCGAGATCACCAAACCGCTCTTCGCTTCTGACACACCCATTGGTCCATGCCGGCCAGACTTCATCTTGAACGTCAGCTATGGAGCAACCCATTCCGTAAACCTCATCGTCGAAGCCTTTGGAATGGAGAGCGACGAGTATCGTCAGGCGAAGGAGGCGATGTTGCCGCGAGCTAAGTATCTCGGGCCGCTTTTTGGAATTTTTCCGAACGACCTGGCTGCGGCGAACGCGGCGGAGACTGCCCGGCGTCTGCAGTCGTGGGTCATCGATCAGGTGCGACACGCCGGAAATCTTTCCAGCCTATCTGCCGATGGACATGCGTCGTAGCTATCCGTCATCGACGTTGGAACTGGAGCTATCTCCCGCGTTCTGTAATTGAGCATCCCGCAGTTCGGCACTCGCTGCTTCGAGCAAGGCCTCTTGAATGTTCGCTAGCGTCGCGGTTGAACAAGTTCCAAAAATGCGCGAGACCAGTTCCCCGGCGAGAACTGCGATCGACGGCGTCAGTCTTTCCGCAGCGGTGCCGCCCACCTCGCCTCTCACGGTGGTGAGCGTGTTAATGGCAAGCGTCCGCCTTTCCATCTCGCGCTCTTTCACCATCAACCAGAAACCTGCGTCAGCCTTTGCCGCGGAGACGATCTGCTGGATACTCCGAGGATCTGAAAAATCCACTTTCGAAAAAGTGTTTGATCTCGCCCATGATATTGCTCTCCTCAAAAGAAAGGCGGCGCGGCTCTTCATGCCTCGCCGGTTTGAATCGCTGGTGATGGAGACGTGCCTATTCGCCCTGCTCATCGAGTTGCTCGACGTCCTCGCCCAACGGATCGCGCGCTACCCTCGCGAACTGATGCAGGTAATCCAGTGAACTCGTCTCCGTCAGGCGGTTTGATAAGGTCCCGATCAGGAGGTCGACATCCGAATTGAGGTCGGTTGGTTCGAGTGCGAGCACGTCGACTTGCTCGAAGATCGCATCGTTCAAGGTCCGCAAGTCGCTTCCGAAGGCCTCCCTTACCTGCTGCCGCTTGAGAACGCCTGGCTCCGCAGGGTGCGAGGCGACATGGTCCGTAAATCGGTCGGCGCCTTGGCGTCTACGGTCGTTACGAGCCGGAGGTCTCGAATAGACATTATCCGCAAGCCTCTGTTCGTCGATTTTCAGATCGACGTCAGGGTCACGGTCGGGACCATGCCGGTTCAGCGCGCGGTCCTGTCGACGCCTTCCCACGGGTTCCGATGCAGGTTCTTTTCGTCGCTGCTTCTGCCCCGCTGCGGATGAATCATCGTCGGCAACCCCAACCTCGCGCGTTTCGTCCAGGTCGAGCCGATCGCGAAGCTCATCAAGTGACGAGATATAGACATGGCGAACACCGTCTTTGACGATGAAGCGTTCGTCGTTGGCTTGCCACGACCGCGTGCCGGTTGCGTGGTCGCGATGGCCGATTGTCCATTCGATCGGCTCCATGCACGGCCGGGACACTGGCCCGAATTTGCGCACTTTAGCGAACATCCGCTCGCCGCCAGAATCGAGCTTCATGATCCGCATCAGCGGCATGCCGGTGACCTGCAGGATTGCCTCCTCGGGCTTCATCATCATCAGCGTGTTGACGGGAAGCAGGTCGACCGAGACCGGCATTTTCGAAATCGATCTTTGGCGGCGTCCGTGGCGGTGGGAATAGGAAGATTGCTCGACCCATTCCGTCGTCTTGCCGGCAGCCATCGAGACCGCAGTCGCGTCCTCCTGGTTCTGGAAGTTCATAAACAGCTTGATCGTCGATGCCCCCATGAGGATCTTTTGGCCGGACCGCTGATACAGGCGCTCGAGCTGGGCACCATCCTGGAGAATGAACACGAAGCGGACGCCGTTCTTGCGGATCAGCGGCGCGAGCGTCAGCACCGTATCGATCCGGCCGCCATTGCCAAACTCGTCGAGCATCATCAAGACCTCGTGCTCGCCGTTTCGCAACGCACCCATCTGAACAAGCTTGTCGGCCATCTGCTGGATGAACATAGAGATCAGCCGCTCATAGATCTGCATGGCGTTCCAATCCGCCTGGATGTAGACCACCATCTTCCGCTTTCTGATTGTGTCGATCGGGATCGACGTGATCGAGGTAAGCGCTTCGACCAGCGGGTTCTGCAGGAAGTTGAGCTTGGCAACGATCTCGGCGGCGATCCCCTCCCCGAGCTTTTCGTGGCGGCCGGCGAATTTGGCCAGTTGCATACGGGTCTGGTCGGAAAGGACCGCCTCGTAGTTTTCCAGCAATTGCACGATCGCCTTGCGCTCATCGGACATGGAATTGAGGATGCGGTAGAGTTCGCTGAGCGACTTGCGCGTGTCCGGGCATTCGAGCACAAACCCCAGCATCGCCGTCAGCAGGATCCGGGCGCTCTCCTCCCAGAAGTCGGAGGAGTCGGACCGCAGGCGTTCCGGCAGCAGCATCTGCGTCAGCTTCTGCAGGTCGGTGATCCGCTGGTTCGGCTCGGTGCTGATCAGATCGAGCGGGTTATAGCCATCAGTAAATTTCGAGCCTGGCGCCAGAAGGAATACCTCGTAGCCTTTATCCTTCAGGTATCCCGACGTTTCCTCGAAGAGTTCTCCACTCATATCGAGGACCATCTGCGACCCTTCAAAACTCATCATCGTCGGGATGACGAAGCCTCGCGACTTGCCTTGCCCCGGCGAGCCGATGACCATGACGTGCTGGTCGCCGTCGTTGCGCAGCAGAAGCCCTTGCTTCAGACCGAGGACGATGCCGCGCTTGTCGCGCAGACGAAAATCGGCCGCATCCTTCAGGGTCGCCAGACGCGCCCTTCCCATGATCATCCGCTGGCGACGCTGGATGGCCGCGCCGATCGGAAATCCTACCAGAGCGCCGGCAGCCGCAAGACCGGCAAGTGCGGCGAGCACCGTCTGCCGGGAAGGCTTCTGATAGGTCCCGGCCGTGTCGGTCGCGCCGAAAGGCGCCTGATACATCGCGGCCAGATGATTGCCGTAGTAGCCGGCGATCTCGGCCTGTTCGCCGGCTTTGGCGGCCACGAGATAAAAGGCCACGCCATAGACGATCACGCCGGCATAGGCGGCTGCGAAGACCAGAGCCGTATTCGCGATCAGGCTAAACATCGAACGGACATGCAGCAGGTAGAGGATCTTGCGCGACAGCGCCCTGCCCCCCTTCAGCATCCAGAGGGACAGCATGAGAAACAGGAATGGCGCCGCAAGCGCGAAAGCCAGCAGCGACAATCCGGCGGTGTTGCGGGTATGAATGATCGACCAGGTATAGCGGAGCGCCTCGACGAAACCCACCTGCCCGACATAGTCGAAGTAAGAGGCCGATCCGAAGGAGGAGATATAGGCATCGTAGATCAGCGTAAAGAAAAGAAGCCAAAGCATGACGGCGCAAAGCAACGCAACCGGCAGGGTGAACAGCGAGGCACGTTGCAGAACGGTCCATTTTGGGCGGTCAGTCTCCGCTGACGTGAATACGCTTGCCATCTTTGTCCACCTCATCGGCAAAGTAGATCTCGCTGACGCCGCGGCCGCCGGCGGCATCGCTCTTCTTCAACTGCACCACGATCGGGATGATCGAACGGATATATCGAATGATATCGGCGCGCTCCATGCGGACATTGCCGTTGAGCACCAGCGTCGACAGACGGTTGAACGCATGGTGTGGCGAGTTCGCATGGATGGTGGACATCGATCCCGGATGGCCGGTGTTGATCGCGTTCAGGAAATCAAAAGCCTCGTCGCCGCGCAGCTCGCCCATGAAGATCCTGTCCGGCCTGAGCCGCAGCGCCGTGGCCAGCAGATCAGTCATGGTGACCCTGGCCTCCCCTTGGCCGCCCTTCGAGACCAGCAGCGACACGACATTTTCCTGTCGCGGCTCAAGTTCCTCCGTATCCTGCATCAGGATGAAGCGTTCCTGGTTTGGAATGGAAGTCAGCATGGTGTTGAGAAACGTCGTCTTGCCGGTAGATGTCCCCCCGGAGATCAGCATACTGCGGTGATTGACGGCCGCGAGTTCCAGGAAAGCGCGAATCTTGCCGGCGCGGAGTAGCCCTGAAAGCTCGACATCCACGTCATCGATATAGTCATCGCCAGTGACCTTCGTGAAGCGAAACGCACCGGCCTTCTCGTAGTCGTCGAGGTCGAAGCGACGAATGAACTGCTTGCGGATCGAGAAAGCATGCCCCGTCGCCGACG